>NZ_JBBNLO010000013.1:0-62807 GCF_040092405.1 Collinsella sp. CLA-ER-H2 | reverse complement strand
CGAAGAGGCGTCAGCAGGTCAGTGGGTCATCGTCCCGGCATTCAGCATCAGGGTAGCGCTGCGACGCGGAAATCGCGCGCCGTTGCCGCGCCCCGCAGTGCCCGCTTCCCCCGAGAACAATTATCAGCGCAGGTAGACGGCTTGCGTATTTTCTGAAAACCGGGGGATGGTCGACCCATACGGTTCAAACGTAGTAGATAGGTCGTTTTCGTGGCGAGGGCCCAAAACAGTCTTTTGAAACGGGTGGTATCCTTGGTAGCCCTGTGCTGCAAACGCACCTTAAACGCAAGGAGTCCCATGGATCTTATCGCCCAGCTCGCCCGCGACCTCAACCTTAAGGCCGCCAACATCGAGGCGGCCGTCAAGCTCATCGACGAGGGCAACACCATCCCCTTTATTTCGCGCTACCGTAAGGAAGCCACAGGCGGAATGGACGACGTCGCCCTGCGCGCACTCGACGAGCGCCTGTCCTACCTGCGCAATCTTGAACAGCGCAAAGAGGACGTCATTCTGCTCATCGACGCCCAGGGCAAGCTCACGCCCGAGCTCGAGCAGCAGATTCGCGAGGCCACGCAGCTCCAGCGTGTCGAGGACCTCTACAAGCCCTACCGCAAAAAGCGCATGACCCGCGCACAGAAGGCCCGCGAGGCAGGCCTGGAGCCGCTTGCCAACATGATCATCATGCAGGCCTCGGCCAAGGGCAACGCGCTCGACGCCGCCGCGGACTACGTCAACGAGGAAGCCGGCTTCGACACGCCCGAGAAGGCGCTCGCCGGCGCGGCGGACATCGTGGCCGAGACGGTAGCCGAGGACCCGGAGAACGTCGCCGACCTGCGCGCTTTTACGCAAAACACCGCCGATATCGTCGTCGAGGCCACCGACCCCGCCGAAAAGACTCCCTACGAGCCGTACTACAACTTTGACGAGCCGCTGCGCCGTATACCCAACCACCGCGTGCTGGCTATCGACCGCGGTGAGCGCGAGGGCAAGCTCCGCGTACGCGTGAACGTCGACGGCGCTGCCGCCACGGCACGCCTCGGCAGCCGCTGGCCCCGCCGCCAGGGCGTGTTCGCGCCCGTCTTTGACGCCGCTATCGCCGACGGCTACAAGCGCCTCATGGCCCCCTCGCTGGAGCGCGAGGCCCGCGCCAAACTCACCGTTCGCGCCCAGACCGAGGCCATCAACGTCTTTGCCAAGAACCTTGAGGGCTTGCTCTCGGCACGCCCCGTGCGCGGCGCCCGCGTGCTCGCGCTCGATCCGGGCTACCGCACCGGCTGCAAGGTCGCCGTCATGGACGAGACCGGCAAGCTGCTCGACCACGGCGTGGTCTACCCCACCAAGCCGCGCCACGACGTCGCCGGCACCAAGCGCGAGCTCGCCCGCCTCGTCAAGAAGGACAGCGTCAACACCATCGTCATCGGCAACGGCACCGCCAGCCGCGAGACCGAGGAAGTCGTCTCGGAGTTCATTGCCGAGCAGGCGCCCAACTTGCGATACACCATCGTCAACGAGGCCGGCGCATCGGTGTACTCGGCTTCCGAGCTCGCCAGCCAGGAATACCCCGACCTGGACGTCACCGTGCGTGGCGCCATGAGCCTGGGCCGCCGCCTGCAGGACCCGCTGGCAGAGCTCGTCAAGATTCCGCCCCAGTCCATCGGCGTGGGCCAATACCAGCACGACCTTGACCAGGCCGAGCTTTCGCGCACCCTGGGCCACGTGGTGGAAGACGTCGTTAACCGCGTGGGCGTCGACGTCAACACCGCGAGCGCAAGCCTGCTGGGATACGTATCGGGCATTACGCCGAGCGTGGCCAAGAACATCGTGGCCTACCGCGAGGAAAACGGCGCCTTTACCGATCGCCGCCAGCTTAAGAAGGTCCCCAAGCTGGGGCCCAAGGCATATCTCAACGCCGCGGGCTTCCTGCGCATCAGCGGCGGTAAGAACCCGCTCGACGCGACGAGCGTCCACCCCGAGAGCTACGAGGTAGCCACGGCCGTCCTTGAACGCGCCGGCGTTAAAGCCAGCGAGCTCAGCCGTGGCGGCGTGCCCGACATTGAACGCCGTCTGGGCAGCATCTCGGCGCTGGCAAGCGACCTGGACTGCGGCACCCTCACGCTCATCGACATCGTCAACGAGCTCAAGAAGCCCGGCCGCGACCCGCGTGACGACGCGCCCGAGGTGGTCTTTAGCCGCTCGGCGCTTTCCATCGACGACCTGGAGCCCGGTATGGAACTCAAGGGCACGGTGCGCAACGTTGTGGACTTTGGCGCCTTCGTCGACGTGGGCGTGCACCAGGACGGCCTCGTACACATCTCCAAGCTGGCCAACCGCTTTGTCAAGCACCCGAGCGACGTGGTGCGCGTCGGTGACACGGTCAAGGTGTGGGTCGAAAAGATCGATCGCGACCGCAAGAAGATCTCGCTCACCATGGTACAGGGGAAGTAAACCGCCAAAGCAGGGGTACCCCCTGTAGTGACGTGCAAAATCGCGAGTATTCTGCAAATTCCACCGTTCCGGATGCCCCTCAGAGGCGAAAAAGCAAAAAACAGCCCCCGTTTTAGCGTCGTCAGAGCCAAAACGGGGGCCGTTCCGTGCCTCACCCAACTGGTAAAAGCCTTTACCTTGCTGAATACTCTCAATTTTGCACGGCGCAGGCGGGGGTACCTTTGCCCACGGCAGGATATGGAAGCCAAGCGCCAACTTGCTGGCAAGCTCGTGCCGGCAGCCCCGGCCTTTCCTTTGCCTAGCGCGACCCCCGCGAAGCGCGTGAGCGATAGGGAAAGGAAAGCCGGGGCGAGCAGCCCGCGGCGTAGTCAGTGTTCGCGCTACGGCAGGATATGGAAGCCCAAAGCGGCGATATCCTTGGCAAAGCCGCGCACGGTGTCGAGCGAGACCTCGTACGGGTCGCGACCGATGTTCTTGCGCTTGGCCAGGATGCTGTTGGGCACCGTGATGATCTGGCAACCGCAGGCCTCGGCCTGGTAAATGTTGATGAGCTCGCGCGTGGACGCCCACAGGACCTCACAGTTGGGCTTGGCGGCGGCCTTCTTGACCGACTCCGTCATAAACGGAATGGGGTCGACGCCGGTATCGGCGATGCGGCCGGCAAAGAGCGAGATGATGGACGGCGTCTCGGTGTCAACGGCCTCGACCATCTCATCGACCTGCGTAGGCGTAAAGATAGTAGTGACGTTGACCTTGATGCCGTCGGCGGAAAGCTTGCGGACCAGCTCGGCGGTGGACTCGCCCTTGGTGGTCACGCACGGAATCTTGACGTAGACGTTCTCGGCCCAGGTAGCGATCTCGCGCGCCTCGACCTCCATGGTCTCGACGTCATCGGCAAAGACCTCAAACGAGACGGACACATCGGTGATGTGGGTCAGGACCTCCTTGGCAAACGCGCGGTAATCCGTCACGCCGCCCTTCTTCATAAGGGACGGGTTGGTCGTGAAACCCTGAACGTTGCCGTTCTCGTACATGTCGAGCATGCCCTCGAGGTTTGCACCGTCAGCGAACACCTTGATTGCCATCTGCCTGATTCCTTTCGCTTGCACATGGGCGTTAAACTGCTAAACACTTTACCTACGTTTATCAAGGCGTGAGCTGCGGTTTTTTATCTTCTCGGCGAACGGTATAAACACCTCAGTGTTTGGATTGATAAATCGATTGAGCATGCAAAAGCGAAGAGTCGCAGTTTGAGCAAACGTCAGAACGCGGGATTCATTAGATGAGGCCGAAATGCTGCATCGCTGTGACGGTACCGTCGTGTGCGACATCGTCGGTCACGTAGTCGGCGACCGCCTTGACCTCGGGCATAGCGTTGCCCATGGCCACGGCCGTCTCGACAGCGGCGAGCATGCCCAGGTCGTTACCCGAATCACCAAAGCCAAAGGTGCGCGCGTTGCCAGTGCGGCCCAGATACGCCAGCGCTCGCGCCACGCCCACGCCCTTGTCAATGCCCTTGGGACTCAGCTCGCGATTCTGACCACCGGTGTTGCACAGCTCAAACTCGCGATCGATAAAGCCGTCATCATTGGCTACGCGAGCCAAACTGGGCACATTGAGGCATACCTTGCCCACGTGCAGACTATCGTCGACGCGCATTTCCTCGGTGCTGTGCACCACAGAAGTGCCGATCAGAGACGACTGCTCAACGCCCGCGGGTTCCAGGGCAAAAGTAGCCACGTTGGTCTCGAAAAAGGCCTCAATCCCCGCCGCGGCCATACGGCGCGCAAGCTCCTCGATAACGTCCTCGTCAAAGCAGTCCTCATGCACCACGCGACCCTCGACCTCGAGCGTGGCGCCCGCCATGGCAACGACACCCGCAGGCTCCAAAGCACGCAGGCCATCGGCAATCAGCCACAAGGGACGACCCGTGCAGATAAACGCCTTGTGCCCTGCGTCGCGCAGACGATGAAACGCCTCGATCACCGCCTGCGAGGGGCGAACCGCCGAAAAGTCCTTATCGGTCATATCGTCGGGATCGAACGACGTCAGCGTGCCGTCCACGTCAAAAAAGAGCACAGCGGGTTTGGGACACGCATCAATCATATGAGTTCCTTTCGAGGATAAGGGCAAACGAAGCATCCATCATATAATGGAGCGACGCAACCAGAGAGGTCACCCATGGAATTTTACGCAAGCTGCCCCGAGGGCTTTGAGTCCGCACTCGCCGATGAGCTTAAACGCCTCGGGCTTTCGCATGTCCGCCGCCTAAAGGGCCGCGCCACGTTTGAGGGCGAGCTTGAGCGGGGCTATCGCGCATGCCTGTGGTCGCGCCTGGCCAGCCGCGTGTTTGCGGTGCTCGGACGCTTTGAGGCGCAAGATGCCGACGAGCTGTACGATAGCGTTTACGACATCGCCTGGGAGAACATCGTCCGCCCCGGCGCCACCATCGCCATTACCGCCCGCGGCGTGACCGAACAGCTGCGCAACACGCGCTTCTCGGCCCTGCGCGCCAAGGACGCGCTGTGCGACCGTCTGGCCGAGACCACGGGCCGTCGCGCCGATGTCGACGCCGCCGATCCCGACGTTCACCTGCTGCTTTCGCTGCGTCAGCGCCGCGCGAGCATCAGCCTGGATCTTTCGGGCGACCCGCTGTTCAAGCGCCTGCCGCCCGCGGCGACCCGTGCCGGCGAGGGCGCGCACGTGCTGCGCCCCGACTACGCCGCCCTGGTGCTGGCGCAGGTCGGCTGGACCGCACTGTGCGAGCGCGAGCTGACGGCCGACGATTACGAGAATGAAGCCCTTCCCACGCTAATCGATGCCTCGTGCGCCGGCGGCGGCCTGTTGCTGGAAGCCGTAAACATTCTGACCGACCGCGCCCCGGGCGCCGCACGCGAGCGCTGGGGCTTTGAGGGCTGGCAGCTGCACGACGCCGCTCTGTGGGAGCAGCTGCTTGCCGAGGCACGCGAGCGCGAGGCGGCAGCACGCGAGCGCCAGGTACGCATCGTGGCCGTGGATGTTGACCCCGCCGCCCGCAAGACCGCCGAGCGCATGGTCAAATGTGCCGGCTACAAGCGCTTTGTTGATTTTTGCGCCGCCAAGTCCGCCACCGTGCTGGACCATGCGGGCGCCGTCGCCGATGCCGCCGTGGTCGCAGATACGACCGAGACACCGCTTTCGCTCATGCATGACACCATGACGCTCGTCAGTGAGCTGCGCCGCGCGCCCGAGCTTGCCGCGGCGCCGGTCGCCGCGCTCACCCGCGACGGATTGCTGGCCCGCGCGCTCCACGCCGAGCCCGAGCGCTCGATCGCCGTCATGCCCAACAACGAGGAGGCGACCGTCGAAGTCTGGCCCTCGCTCGACCAGGCCGCCGCGGCGTTTGAGGCTTCGACCAGTGCGGATGCTGAGGGCGAGGCTGCAGATGCCGACAATGCCAATGATGAAGGCAGCACCGCCCCCGCCATGCCCGAGCCTGCCGCCATGCTCGACCTGGGCGACGGCAAGCCGCTGCCCGTGCTCATCCCCGAGTCCGAGCAGTTCGCCAACCGCCTGCGCAAGAATGCCCGTCTGCGCCGCAAGTGGGCCAAGCGCGAGGGCGTAAGCTGCTACCGCGTCTACGATGCCGACCTACCCGACTACTCCGCCGCCATCGATCTGTACGAGGGCTGCCCGCAGACGCCGGGCCGCTGGCTCGTCATCGCCGAATACGCCGCGCCTAAGACCATCGACCCCGCACTGGCCCAGGCCCGTATGCTCGACATCTTGGCCATCGCGCCACGCATCCTGGATGTTCCCGCCGAGCACGTGCACGCCAAGGCCCGCATGCGTTCGCGCGGCGGCTCGCAGTACGGCAAGCAGGGCGCCGGCAAGGGCGGCTCGGGCGAGCGCGCCAATATCGCACGCCGTCGTCTGCCGCTCATCGAAGAGGGCGGCCTCACCTTTGCCGTCAACTTTGACGACTATCTGGATGTGGGCATCTTCCTGGATCACCGCGTCACCCGCAACCTGGTGCGTGAGCACGCCAAGCAGGCGCGCCGCTTCCTCAACCTGTTTGCCTATACCGGCACCGCCACCTGCTACGCGGCGGACGGCGGCGTCGAGGAGACCGTGACGGTCGACCTCTCCAACACCTACCTGGACTGGGCCGAGCGCAACATGCGCCAAAACGGCTTTGTGGGACCGCAGCATCATTTTGTGCGCGACGACGTGCTCGCCTGGATTCGCGACCAACGCCAGACGCGCAACCGCTGGGACCTGATCTTTGTCGACCCGCCCACGTTCTCGAACTCGTCCAAGATGGGCCGCCGTACCTGGGATGTCCAACGCGACCATGTTGAGCTTTTGGCCGGCGTATCGCGCCTGCTCGCACAGGGTGGACATGCCATCTTTAGCTGCAACCTGCGTGGCTTCCGTCCCGAGACGCGCAAGCTCGCACGCGCGGGCGTGGTGCTGGAGGACATTACGGCACAGACCATCCCCGAGGACTTCGCACGCAACCAGAAGGTGCACCATTGCTATATCGTGCGCCGCCTGCCCATCGAGGACGCCATGGCCGAAGTCGGCTTTAGCGCCGAGGAGATTGCAGAGCGAACCGAGGAACTGCGCAATCCCGAAGCCCGCAAGCCCCGTGCGGCAGTACCCGCGCACGCGCAGGCCGGCAACGGCAAGTCGAACTTTGCCGGCAAACCCTCTCCTGCCGGCAAGCCCAAAAAGAAGAAGTTCTACGCCAGCAAACCCGAGGGCAAATAGACAAAGTTGCGGTGGAATACGGACTGTTTTGCCTGGAATGAGGCAAATTTAGACCGTATTTCACCGCAACTCATATTGGGATGGTGGTTGGCGATCTAACCTTGGGTGACCAATCGGTAGCCAATGCCCACGTGCGTTTGGATATAGCGCGGGTGCGCGGGGTCGGACTCGATCTTCTTGCGCAACGTGCCCATAAAGACGCGCAGGCTCGCCAGGTCGCTCTTAGTTGCCGTGCCCCAAATCTCGTGCAGGATAAACTGATGCGTCAGCACCTTGTCGGCGTTATGCGCCAGCAGGCACAGGAGCTTGTACTCGATCGGCGTCAGATGCAGCTCCTCGCCATCCATCGTGGCGATACCGGCATCAAAATCGATATGCAGCTCACCGGCATCGAACGAGCCCTCGGACGCACCCATGCCAATCTGCGCATACGAAAGGCGTCTGAGCGTTGTGCGAATGCGCGCGAGCAACTCCTCGACCGAAAACGGCTTGGTCAGGTAGTCGTCGGCGCCGGCATCGAGCGCGCGAATCTTGTCCGCATCCTCACTGCGCGCCGAGACCACGATGATCGGCATGCCCGACCATGCGCGCACCGACTCCACCACCTTGACGCCGTCCATATCGGGCAGGCCCAGATCGAGCAGCACAATGCTCGGTGCCTGCGATGAGGCGGCGGCGATGGCGGCATGGGCGGTCTCCACGGCCATATGGCGCAAGCCGTGCGCCTCGAGTGCGGCAACGATTAAGTTGCGAACGGCGGGGTCGTCCTCAACGACCAAGATGAGCGGTTTTACGGCAGAGTTCGGCACAGCGCTACTCCTTATCAAACGAAACGTCAGCGACGGGAAGCTCAATCGTAAAGACCGAGCCGTGCGGATCCGCCGCGGCAACCTCTATGCTACCGCCATGCGCTAACGCAATGGAGCGGCAGAGCGAAAGACCCAGACCCACGCTGCGATGGCTGTCGGCCAAACCGTGGTTGGCGGTGTAGAACGACTCAAAGATCCGCTCGCGGTCCTCGGGCGCAATGCCCGGGCCGTCATCGGCCACCGAGCACGCTACGCGTCCATCGTCGACGCCAATCGAAATCACGATATGCGAGCCTGCGGGCGTATAGGTGACGGCGTTGTTCACCAGATTGACCACCAGCTGCACCATCAGGCGCGCGTCGACATTGACGAGCGCCGGCTCGTCGCACGGCACCACCTTAAGGTCGTGCTCGCGCACGGCAGGGTTCACGTGGCGCAGTGCCTCCTCGACGATATCGTCCATGAGCTCGAGCGTGGTCGACAGGCGCATGCCGCCACCCTCGAGCTTGGTGATAGCGAGCAGATTCTCGACAGTGGCGTTGAGCCATTGCGCATCCGAGCGAATAGACAGGAGCAGGCCGCGGCGCGTCTGGGCGTCGAGCACGGCGGTGCCGGTCGAGCCCTGGTCGAGCAGCACGTCGGCATTACCCGAAATACTGGTGAGCGGCGTGCGCAGGTCGTGCGAGATGGAGCGCAGCAGGTTGGCGCGCAGCTGCTCGTTTTTGGCGAGCACCGCCGCCTCCTCACGGGCCTCCATGGCACGAGCGCGATCGAGTGCCAGCTCGCCTTCGCTCACGATGGCATCGGCAAGTGTCCGTTCCTCGTGTGTTAGCACATCGGGCTCGGCAACGATAGCCAGCACGCCCACCACCGAGGCGGGGTCGCCCGAGCGCACGAAGCCGTCGCCCGTGCGAACCGTCAGGTAGATGCCATAAAACGCCGAACCGCCAAACGTGGCGTCGAGCGGCGTTCCCACGTAGGCGGACGCCGAGAGCCTCGGCGGCATCTGCGGCGCCAGCTCGTGCACCGGGGCGGCATCGCCCACGGCCGTGTACGTCGCACGCGGCAGCAGGTCATCGCCCTCGGCGTCGGCGCTGTACCACACAACCGGACAGCCCGAAAGACGCGCCAGCTGCGTGGCCATGGCGTGAACGATCTGATGCTGATCGGCGCACCGCTGCAGCATGCGGTTGGTCTCGAGCACCATATGCGTGCGGCGGTCGCTGGCGGCAGCCTGTGCCAAGGCGCGGCGCAGGGCCAACGCAATCGAGCTCGACACAAGCGAAACCACGAACATGATGAAGAACATGCCGGGATAGCCGCGGTCGATAAGCGACAGCGAGTAGCGCGGGTCGACAAACAAAAAGTTGTAGAGCGCCACGGCGGCAGCCGAGCTCAGCAAGCAATACAGGCGACTCCAGGTAAAGAATGCGCACAGCTGAACGGCGAACACATAGACGATCATGATGCTCGGCGCGAGACCCGGATGGTCGAGCAGCGCGCCCACAATCGTCGCCGCGACCAGCAGCCCCACCGATACGCAGGCGTCATACAGAGGAGTGCGGCGCGTCAGCGTTGTGCGCCGCCACCAAAAGCTATCGGCAATATCGCCGTCCGTACGGACGTCCATCAGCGTCCCGCCCCTCTCTCAAAAACAAAAACCACCACAAAGGGGACAGGCACCCTTGTGGTGGTTTCCCCTTGTGGTGGTTCCAAGTGTAAAGCCTTTGCAACCTGCGGTCGTTAGACAAACAGCACGTGCGCGAGCAGTGCGCACACGCACGCCGCGACAAGCACCGTCACCACGATCGAAATCACGCGGTCGGCCATATCCATGTTGGCCCGATTCGTAAAGAACCGATCTTCGGCAGCATCGGCGCGTACCTCACGCACCAGCTCGGTCGCAAGATCGCAACCGTCAAGCACCTTTGCATCCATGGTTTCCTCCCAGGACTCAATCCCCGTCAATACAAACCCGCCCGTTCGCAGACAAACCTCGAGCGTCGACTACGGCCGCTCGTTGGGAGCCAGGCGCTGCATCTTATTCACGGCCTTGAACTTGGTGAACAGCGGCACGTACTCAAAGCTCACGTTGGAGTTCTCCAGGCCGTACCAACGCGCGGGCGTGCCGGCGGCGCGGCGGATGATGTACTTGAGCGTGATGGCCGTACGCTCGCTGGGCTCCACATCGCTTTCGGGCGCCAGAAGCTTACGGATCAGGACGAACTTGAACGTGCCGATGTTACCCGGATCCTTGTAGACCGAGTAGTCATGCGTCTGCGGCGGCAGCTCGCCGGTGGCAGCCAGGTCCTGAACAACCTGACGCAGGTAGGCATTGACACGCTGGTTGATCTTGTAGCCCAGGTACAGATGCACGCGGAACACGTAGTCGGTGCCGAACGTCTCGACCGAATAGGCAAAGGTATGCGGTTCGTCCATGGTCTCGACGTTCACAAACCACCAGGCGTGGGCACGCTTGGGATGCTTGTCCAAGATCGAGTAGACAATATCGCGGTCGATGTAGTCGGTATGGGTGTCCTTGGTCAGGTACACGACGTTGTCGCTCATGCGCTCGTAACGGTCGTCGTCGCGCAGGTGCTTGAGCTGCGGCAGGTAGCTGCGCAGCGGCAGCAGCGTAAACTGGCGCTGCTCGACCGCCGTGCCGTTGTACCAGCACACCATAATGCCCATGATGAGTGCAGCCATGAGGATGGTGAAGTAGCCGCCGTGGAAGAACTTGGTGAGCGAGCTCACGAAGAAGAAGCCTTCGAGCAAAAGGAAGAAGGCCGCGAAGATCCACGGAGCAACCTTGAGCTTGCGCTCCTCGTGCAGGTAGAAGAAGAGCAGCAGCGTGGTGCACATCATAGTCAGCGTAATGGCAAGGCCGTAGGCGGCTTCCATATGCGCCGAGTTCTGGAACAGCAGCACCACGATGACGCAGCCCACGAGCATGACGTTGTTGACCATGGGGATGTAGAGCTGGCCCTTGGTCTCGGCAGGGTAGAAGACCTGCATGTGCGGCATAAGGTCCAGACGGCTGGCCTCGGACACCAGCGAGAATGCGCCGGTGATGAGCGCCTGCGAGGCGATGATGGCCGCGATGGTGGAAAGGCCGACGGCAAACGGGCGCAGGCCCGGGGCGAGCATCTGGTAGAACGGGTTGAGGTCGGCAATGCCCATGAGCTCGGGGTTGGCAGCGTTGTTGATAAGCCAAGCACCCTGGCCCATATAGGAAAGCAGCAGGCAGCACTTAACGAACGGCCAGGTGGCGTAGATGTTGCCGCGGCCGACGTGGCCCATGTCGGAGTAGAGCGCCTCGGCACCGGTGGTGGCGAGGAAGCAGCTGCCCAGAATCATGATGCCCGCGTGGTTGTTGGGGCTTAGCAAAAAGGCGATGCCGCGCACCGGGTTGAGGCACAGCAGCACGGCGGGGTGCTGGAAGACAAAGAACAGACCCGTGCCGCCCAAGAACAGGAACCACAGCGTCATGATGGGACCAAAGGCGTGACCGATCTTGGCCGTACCGATGCGCTGTACCAAGAAGAGCGCGATGATGATGGCGAGCGTGATGGCCACGACGCGGCCCTGGTCATCGCCCAGCACGGCATGGACCGCCGGGATGGTGCGCAGGCCCTCGATGGCCGTGGTAACAGTAACGGCCGGCGTCAGGATGCCGTCGGCGAGCAGCGCGGCGCCACCCAGCATGGCGGGGATGATAAGCCACTTGCCGCAGCGCTTGACCAGGCTGTACAGGGCAAAGATGCCGCCCTCGCCATGGTTATCGGCGCGCAGCGAGATGAGCACATACTTGATGGTGGTCAGCAGCGTGACCGTCCACACGACAAGGGAGAGCGCGCCAAGCACGAACTCCTCCGTCACACTTCCGATGCCGCCGTTGCCGGCAACGAGCGCCTTGGTTACATACATAGGGCTGGTGCCGATATCGCCGTACACCACGCCCAGCGTGACGAGCATCGCCGAGATGCTCACAGGAATCGCAGCGTGCGAGGCTGCCTCCTTGGCCTTTTGTTCCATAAGCCGGTTTCCTCCCAACTTTAATGTTCGAAGGGATTATAGGCAATCGGCCCATGTTTTAATGCACTGTTTTCCCAGCTAGATAAACATTTATACGGCCTTTAGGCCACCGCGGCGATATGGAATGTGACAAAGGGGCTGTCCCTTTGTCACATCCGTCATTTTCCGAGCCAGTTTTTGAACCACCACTCCATGGAGCGGCTCATCTCGGCCATAAAGGGACTCGTGTGCTTGCGGGTATAGATGTCCACGACGCGCTCCCCCGCCTCGCGGGCATGCGGACGGAACATCGCGTCCATCTCGGCCACCTGCGCGTCCATGGTCGCGGCATCCGCACGGCAGTAGCGCTCCTCGTGCACCAGGTTCACCACGGGATGCGCGATTGCCGGACGCTCCTTACGGGGCGTGCCGATGATGAGCATCGATAGCGGCATGGTATAGGGCGGCAGATCGAGCAGCTCGGCGACTTCCTCGGCATTCTCGACGATATCGCCGATGTAGCAGCTCCCCAGCCCCAGGGCCTCGGCGGCAACCACGGCGTTTTGCGCGGCGATCACGGCATCCTGCGCCGCGATGGCAAAGTCGCCCAAACCCGGCGCGCGGCGGGGCGCCTTGCCCGTGCGCTCGACAAACTCGGGCTCAAAGCAGCCCACGTGCTCAAACAGATCGATCCACTTGGCATAATCGACCACAAATATGAGTGCCCAGGGCGCCTTGGCAATCATGGGCTGGTGGTCGCACAGGTCGGCCAGGCGGTCGAGCGTAGCCTGCTCGCGGATGCTCACGATGGAATACATCATCATGGCGCCCGCCGACGGCGCACGGCTCGCCGCATGCAGAATCGCCGCCCGCTGCTCGTCGGTCACCGCCACGGGACGGTCGTCGTCATCACGTGCAAAGGCACGCGTGGAGGAACGGTGCTCCAACGTGTCCAGCACCGCATTGCCCGTCGTCTCGACCGGATAGCCGCACGTATCCACAGCCTTGGTGCAAACTTGCTCGTTCATCGCCTCATCCTCGCTAATTCTTTAAGAAGCCTTTACGTTTCCGTGTAATTCCCGTCCATTATCGCGCAGGTCGCCACTACATTGCGCCACACCGCCACACGTGCGCGTTAATATGGCTGGTTGTTGTGCGCAGACACCAATTGCAGCGCATATCTTGGTAACAATCGGGTAAACCCCCGCTTTCGTAGGTTTTAGTTTGTGAGGAGTCTCAGCATGTTCGCTGCCGCCATCTCGCTCGTCGGTCTTGCGGCGACCGTCTACCTTGTCTTGCGCGAGGCCAAGGCCATTCGCGCTCAGTCGGGCACCGTTGCCAAAAGCGCTCTTGGGTGGAGCGTCGCCTTCGGCCTGTTCCAGCTCTTTTTGACCATTTGGGGCGCCATTGGCCTCGTCGCGCAAAACGAGCCACTCGCCTTTGTGATGCTCATCCTGACCAACGCCATTCTCACCGGCTGCGCCTGGGCCAGCATCGCCCGCGACCGCATCGCCCCGCGCGTCTTTGCGTTCGCTGCTACCGACGCCCCCGCCCCCACCGGCAAGCTCGCCCGCCTGCGCGGCGCCTTTGTGGGCAAACCGCTCGTCGCCGCCGTCCTGTGTCTGCTGCTCGCCGGCGTCTTTGCGCTGCTGGGCATGGAGGTCTCGTCCAACCACGACTTTACCTGGGTCTACCCCCTGTGCATCCTGCTCGAGTGGGCCATCATCACCACGCTCATGGTCGGCCTGTTCTTCCTGTTCCAGCGCCACGGCTCAGCTCCCGCGGTCCTGGCCTTTGCCCTCTTTGTCCTGGGCATTGCCGAGTTCTTCGTCATCACGTTTAAATCCATGCCCATCCAGCCGGGCGACCTTTCGGCCATCTCCACCGCCGCCGCGGTCGCCGGCACCGGCTACACCTTCTCGATCTCACTGTTCTGCGTGCTGTCCATGGGCTTTACCGCCATCGCCATGCTGCTATGCGAGTACGCCGGCCTGGTGGCACCGCACCGTCAGAAGGGCGCCGCCAACGCCAAGCGTATGCTGCTCACCAACCTGCTCGTGGCGGTGCTGTGCCTGGGCGGCGTGACCGCACACGTCACGCTCATCGACTACTACAACACCCTCGGTATCACCGTCTACACCTGGCGCCCGCTCGAGAGCTACTGGCGCGAGGGCTACCTGCCCGCTTTCATTAGCGCAGCGCAGTCCATCAAGCCGCCCAAACCCGCCGACTACTCCGTCGACGATGCCAAGGCCACGCTCAAAAAGTACGCCAAGGCCTACGACAAGTCCGACGCGGCCAAGAGCGACGAGCGCGCCGCCGCAAAGGAGCAGTTCGATAGCGAGAAACCCACGGTCATCGCCATCATGAACGAGACCTTCTCGGATCTTTCGATCTACCAGAACATGCGCGCCGGCTACGAAGGCCCGCAGTACTTTAAGAACCTGTCCAACTGCCTCAGCCGCGGCAAGCTCTACGTGAGCGCCTACGGCGGCGGCACCGCCAATACCGAGTTTGAGTTTATGACCGGCAACTCCATGGCCAACCTGGGCTCGGGCGTGTACCCCTACACCATCTACAACATGGAAACGACTGGGAACCTGGCAGAGCAGTTCAAGTCGCTCGGATATTCCACCACGGCCATGCACCCCAACCACGCAACCAACTGGAACCGCGAGAACGTCTACAAGGACTTTGGCTTTGACCAGTTCCTGTCCATCAACGATTTCCAGGGAGCCGACACCCTGCGTGGCATGGTGACCGATCAGGCGACCTACGACAAGATTCTTGAGCTGCTCGACCAGAACGCCGATCCGCAGTTTATCTTCGACGTGACCATGCAGAACCACTCGGGCTACGATACGGGCCTGCTGCCGGTCGACAAGCAGATGCACCTGAACATCGACACGACCGACCTGGACGCCAAGACCGTTGAGGACGGCACGCTCTCCGATGTCGACGAGTACGTCTCGTGCATTGAGCAGTCCGACCAGGCGCTGCGTTACTTCCTCAACGCCTTGAGCAAGCTCGACCGCAAGGTGGTCGTGGTGTTCTGGGGCGATCACCAGCCGTTCTTCCCGTCCAAGTTCAACGACAGGTGGTTTACCGGCGAGGACGATGCCACGCATCAGGAGCGCCTGTGGCAGACCGACTACATCATCTGGGCTAACTACGACGTTGCCGGCTGCGACCAGACGAGCGAGGTCGACGACCTGTCCACCAACTACCTGTCCACGCAGCTGATGCAGCTGATCGGCGCACCGCTGACCGACTATCAGAAGGCGCACATGACGCTGCGCGAGTCGCTGCCCGCCATCAACTCGGTGGGCTACGAGGACGCCAGCCTGCGCTGGGCGCTCTCCTCCAACGTCACCGGCGACGACGCCGCCGCAGCAGCCGCCACCAAGGCGCGCGAGGATTACGCCAAGATGCAGTACTACGAGATGTTCCGCGACGGCAAGAACGTGTACACCGAGCACTTCCAGACCGAGGCCAACGAGACCGACCCCAACCTGGCGCCGGGCACGACCAAGATCAAGTAGCGGGTCACTCATAACTGGTTCGTCTGCCCGGCGGCGCGGAACGTAAGGTTCCCTGCTCGGACAGTCCTGCTCGCACGGAGAGCACATTAAGTGCTCTCCGGCTCGTGCGGAACTCGCGATGAACCTTACATTCCGCGTCGCCGGGCAGACGCCTCGGTGTTGAAGCGCGGCTTGTCATGGGGACACCTGCTGAACATATATAAGTTGAAGGCCACACCATGTGGCCTTTTTGCATCCGGAAACCGTGTCCCAGAATTCACGTCCGGAGTGGGATGCAGCTTCCGCTTACGGCCCCGTTGGGAAACTCCATCCCACTCCGATCGCAAATTCCGGGTCGCAGTTTCCGCCAGAGCCCTCAACCGGAAACTGCATCCCACTCCAAAGGCGAATTCCGGGACACACTTTCCGAAACCCCATCCATCCGGAAAGCCCGTCCCATTCTGAATACATCCAGCGAACATATGCGAGCGTGTTGTCCAGAACGGCCTCGTCATCGGGGTGATGGAAAAAGTCGCCCCAAACGCTTGCAGCGGTTGTGCCCACAAGTGTCAAGAAAAAAGCCTCGAGAACTTCGAGGCTTTCACATTTGTATTGTTTTGCACGAAGGATCGCGGACGGCGAAGCTACTCTCCCAGTACGGCCTTCTTGGCGGCTGCGGCCATGTTATCCAGATCTTCCTTGGTGGGATGGTCCTTCGCAGCAATCCAGTTGTCGAGCAGCATCTTATAGCGCGCGTTGTCGGGATCTTGCTCGAGCATGGCCTCGTAGCGCTGCTTGACCGCGGGGCCCATCTTGCCCTGGCACATCGCCCAACCCGCAAGCTCGGCATCCTCAGCCAAATTGGAGGTCACACGATCGATAATCTGCTGATAATAGCTCTGGTCGGCCCCAAAACCGCAGGTGCCAAACAGAAAGACGCGCTTGCCGTGCAAGGCGGAGAGCAACGCCGCGACCGAAGGCGTGCACGCGCCCTTGTCGCACCAAAAACCGACGAGCACTGTGTCGGCCGCGCAGGCGCCCTGTGCCTCGAGCGCAACCTGATCTGCATCCGCATCGTCGCTCAACGCCGCGGCATGGACAAACTCAACGCCCGCAGCCTGCAGAGCGCGCTTGATCGCGCCCGAAACCATCCTGGTATTACCGCTCTTGCTGTTAACCACCAGAGAGCACGTCATAGTCACGTTGCCTCGTTTCCCCCAAAACTAAAGCCACTAATGCAATTTATTAGATGAATATCTTAGTACTAACAACGCAGATGTAAACCATCTGCCGCTAATCGGTAGCCCCTACTGGGCAAACTGGCTGCGGTAGAGCTCGGCATAGAAGCCGTCTGCCGCCAGCAGCTCGTCGTGCGTGCCGCGCTCGATAATCTGGCCGTCGCGCATCACCAGAATGCAGTCGGCGTTGCGGATGGTGCTCAGGCGGTGCGCCACGACAAAGCTTGTGCGACCGGCCATGAGCTCGTCGAATGCCGCCTGCACCTGCAGCTCGGTGCGGGTATCGATGCTCGAGGTCGCCTCGTCCAGCAGCAAGATAGCCGGGTCGGTGAGCATGACGCGCGCGATGCACAGCAGCTGTTTTTGACCCTGGCTAAACGTGCCGCCGTCCTCGCCGATGACCGTATCGTAGCCGCCTGGCAGCTGCACGATAAACTTGTGCGCATGCGCGCGCTTGGCAGCTTCGATAACCTGCTCGCGCGTGGCGTCAGGACAGCCGTAGGCGATGTTTTCCGCCACCGTGCCCTCGAACAGCCAAGTGTCCTGCAGCACCATGCCAAAGGCACGGCGCAGGCTTGCGCGCGTGTAGTCACGCGAAGACCGGCCATCGACCATGATGCGTCCGGCATCGATATCGTAAAACCGCAGCAGCAAGTTGATGAGCGTCGTCTTGCCGCAGCCCGTGGGGCCGACCAGGGCAAAGCGCATGCCGGGCTTAGCCTCGATGCAGATATCCTGCAGCAGTTTGCGGTCGGGCACGTAGCTAAAGTCCACGTGTTCAAAAGTCACCTCACCCTGCGGGGCGGTAAGCTCTACAGCGTCCGACGCGTCGGGCTCCTGCTCGCGCGCATCGAGCAGCGCAAACATGCGGCGCGCCGAGGCGTACGCGGTCTGGATCTGCGTAATGACGTTGGTGACCTCGTTGAACGGCTTGGTGTACTGGTTGGCATAGGACAGGAAGATCTGCACGCCGCCCACCGTAAGCGCCGCGGGCACGCCCGTGATCACGCCCACGCAGCCGATCACAGCGACCACGGCATAGATGATGTTATTGATAAAGCGCGTACCGGGATTGGAAAGCGAACCCATAAACTGCGCGCGCTCGCCCGCGGTGTAGAGCTCGGCATTGAGGGCATCGAAGCGCTGCTGAGCGTTGGGACCATAGGCAAAGGCGTCGACAAGCTTTTGCTCGCCTACGTACTCCTCGATATGACCGCCGAGCTGCCCTTGAATACGCTGCTGTGCCGTAAAGCTTTTGTTGGAAAGCTTGGCAATAGCACCAGCTGCAAAAATGGAAAGCGGCGTGACGAGTACCACCACGAGCGTCATGGTCAGGTTAATGGAGAGCATAAACGCGAGCGTGCCCACGATGGTGATAACACCGGTGAAGAGCTGCGTAAAGCCCTGCAGCAGACCGTCGCCCACCTGATCGACGTCGTTGACTACGCGGCTCATAAGGTCGCCGTGGGCATGGCTGTCGATAAAGCTGAGCGGCATACGGCTGAGCTTATCGCTCGCCTCCACGCGCATGTCGCGCACCGTTTCGTAGGACAGGCGGTTAACGCAATAGCCCTGTAGCCACTGGAAGGCCGCGGCCCCCACCACGACGAGCGCGAGTTTGGTAACAAGCGGCAGCAGCGCGTCGAAGTCCACCTGCCCGGCGGCGACGATAAGGTCGATGCCCTCGCCGATGAGAATGGGCGTATAGAGTTGCAAGATCACCGAGACGGCGGCACTCACAAACGACGCTACAAACGAAATGCGATGCGGGCGAACATAGCCCAGCAGGCGGCGGGTCACCGCACCCACGGGATAGCGCTCGGGATCGCCGGGCTGGCGCGGACCGTCGCCCAGGTCGTTGAGGTTATCGTTACCGGACACGTTGGCCGTCATCGTGGCGACCGAACCGGAGGAAGTGTACGGATTCATTTAGCAGCCCTCCTTTGCGCAGACGGATGCGGGGGCGGTCGGAGCGGACGCGGGCGTCGTGCTCCCCTGCTGACCCTCGAGCTCCTCGCGGCGAAGCTGCGACTGGCAAATCTCGCGGTAGAGCTGGCAGGTCGTGTAGAGCTCATCGTGCGCGCCCAGGCCCGCGACCGAACCGTGGTCAAGTACGCAGATCATATCGGCGTCGCGCACGGTCGAGACACGTTGGCTCACGATGACGGTCGTGAGCGGCAGCCCGCCCTCGACGGCACCGCGCACGCTGCGCTCGCGAATGGCATGGCGAAGCGCCGCGTCGGTCTTAAAGTCGAGCGCCGACGCGGAGTCGTCCATGATCAGAACCTGCGGCGAGCCCACCAGGGCACGCGCGATGGTCAGGCGCTGGCGTTGGCCACCGCTGAAGTTCTTACCGCCCGCCTCGACCGGGGCATCGAGCCCCTGCGGCTTGTTGCGCACGAACTCGCTCGCTTGCGCCATATCGAGCGCTGCCCAGAGCTCCTCGTCGGTCGCCGACTCGTCACGCCAGGTCAGGTTGCTGCGGATTGTGCCGCTCACCAGCGATGCGCGCTGCGGAACGGTCGCGACCACATGGCGCAGCTGATCGAGCGGCCAGGTGCGCACGTCGGCGCCCATCACGCTCACGCTGCCGGTGCTCGCATCGTACAGGCGCGGGATGAGCGAGACGAGCGTGGACTTGCCGCTGCCCGTGCCGCCGATAATGCCGAGCGTTTTGCCCAGCGGCAGCTCCAGGGTCACGTCATTGACGGCGTTGGCGGCGCCCGCGCCAAAGGAGAAGCTCGTATGGCTCAAGCTCAGCGCGGAGACCGGGGCGTCGACGTCCGTCGCGGGTGCCTGGGGCAGTGCGACCGGCTCGTTATCCTCGTCGGTGATGCTCGGCTCGCAGTTGAGCACCTCGTTGATACGCGACGCGCTGGCGCTCGCCTTGGTAAAGACCACGACCAGATTGGCGACGTACACGATGGAGGTGAGGGTCTGCGTCATGTAGTTGACGAACGCCATGACCTGGCCTTGCGTAAGCTCGCCCACGTTGACCTGTATGCCGCCCACCCACAGGATGGCGCACACGCCCAGGTTCATCACAAGAAACGTGACGGGGTTAAGGATCGACGAGAGCTTGCCCACCGCGATGGCGGTATTGGCTTGGTCATCGGCAGCTTGGGCAAAGCGCTCGCGCTCGTGGTCCTCGCGCACAAAGGCGCGGACCACGCGGGCGCCCGAAAGGCCCTCACGGCAAATGAGCGCAATGCGGTCGAGCTTTGCCTGCAGCTGCCTGTAGTACGGGATACAGCGCGCCATGACAAACCAAAACACCAGGCCGATAGCGGGCGTGCAGATCAAGAAGATCATGCCGAGCTTAAGGTCGATGGCAAGGGCCGCGCACATAGAGCCCACCGCCAAGAAGGGCCAGCGGATGAGCATGCGTACGCCCAGCGCCACAGCGAGCTGCACCTGGTTGACGTCGTTGGTGATGCGGGTGATAAGCGACGGCGTGCCAAAGCGGTCGAGTTCGGCATAGCTCAACTTGTTGATGTGCTGGTAGAGCGCACCGCGGATATCGGTGCCCATGCCCTGCGAGGTGAGCGCCGCCATCTTTTGGCAGACGAGCGTAAACGAGATGCCGATCACGGCCATGGCGGCAAGTAGCATGCCGTAGTGGATAACGGCGCTCACGTCGTGCGAGCCAATGCCCTTGTCGATCATCTGGGCAATCACCAGCGGCGTCAGTAGGTCAAAGATCACTTCGATCAGCTTACACGCAGGGCCGATCACCATATACCGGCGAAACTTACCACCAAAACGCCTAAGCAGCTCAATCATAAAAAGGCGCTCCCTATCATCATCCACATTCAATTCGAATCATGATAGTACGGTGAGCCCAAAAGAAGCGTAAACAACTCGTCATTTCTAATGGGATTCGGTTTCCAAAGAAGCGGAAAGGCACGCGCACACCCAGCCAGTGTCGGGTCGACCGCCTGATATACTTACATTAGTGCTACCAAGTTAGTCGCCGACCCTTGAAATGAGGTGCCGAGATGAACGACATTCTCGCAAGAAGAGCAAGACGAGCAACTGTGGGCATCGCCCTTTCCGCGGCACTTGTCGCGGGGATCGCCCCCGCAACGGCGATCGCGGCAGAAACCAGCTCCCCCACCGGTGCAGTTGCCTTGCAGACGGAAGATGCGGCCGCCGCAAAAGAAAGAGCGTATGCAGCCATGCAGGAAGCGCTCAAAAACCTCGAGGCCGCGAAAGACGCCGCAAGTCCCGAGAAACTTGCGGAAATCGATGATGACATTGCCGCATTTCAAGAACTCTACGACATGGTGGTGGCGGAAGCCGCCAAACGGAGGGAACCCCTTCCCGCCATGCAAGCGAACGTCGATGCAGCCCAAGCCAAATACGATGAGGCCCACAACCGGACAAGCGGCCTTCAGGCAGAATTAGATAAGGTACTCAAGGAGCTCGGCGACGAGGCGCCCAGCACAGCTATTAAGGAGCATATTAAGCAGTTGCGCAGTGAGATCATGTCGGCAGAAAGGCGAGAAGAATCTTGTGAAGATGATCTTCACCGCTACCAACGCCGGCTCGAAAGCCAGGAAAAACAGGTTCAGTATTTCGAAAGTGAGGCAGAGGAAGCTAAAGCCCAGATCGACGAGGACATTGCCAAGCGAAATGCGCTCCTCGGCGATTTGGAAAAGGCGCAAGCGGCCTATGACGACGCCTGCAAGGCATACGAAGAGGCAAAGGCCGCGGCAGATAAGACCACCTCGCCCGAGATAACGAAACCCGCCGAGACAGTGCCTCCCTCCGGCTCAACGCAACCCGCCGAGGCGACACCGCCCGTTGCCTCACCTGCAACCGGCAAAGACGCCCTACCAAGCTCCACCAAGCAGGCGAACTCGAGCAGCGGCAAGCAAGCAGATACGACCGCCGGCAAGCTCGCAAACACGGGCGACACAGCACCGAGCGCAATCGCACTCGCAGGAATCGCCACCGCAGGCCTCGGAATAACCGCCACAGCCACACGCCGCATCAAGAACTCAAAATAGCTGCCAGAACATACTACCTCCGCCAATCCACAAACCCAGAGACAAAAAGAGGCTCGTTTCCCCAACCTAGGGAAACGAGCCTCTTTACTTGAAAAAACAGATGGCAATGCCGCCGTCTCTTGAACCACGTAGCCGCCGCGCTCCAGACAACGCCAACGAGCAGCAAAAGACACGGGATTAAATTATTCAGATAAATGTGACCCTTCAGGTGGTTTTGGTCGGCTACCCGCGAGTGCCGGCAGGGCGCTTGGTAGTCGAGCGATCCCGCAGGCAAAGCCGAGGACCAGCGAGACACCAAGCGCCCTGCCGGCACTCGCGGGTAGCCGCGGCACCAAAAAGCGCCTGCGCACTCGATGGATTCGGATGCCCGACAGAGGCTCCTTATGGCTGCTTCCTTCCGGACCTGACCAGATTCGGAACATGTCGTCATCCGAACCCATCGAACGCGCTAGGCGCTCGGTATATCTTACCCGCTCCCGCCCGCCAGAGCAAGGTAGCTAATTTGGGACGGAGCTTTTTTGACTACTTTTGCAGCCCGATTGCCAGAGCAGCCAATGAGTAGTCAAAATAGTCCGATCCCAAAATGACCGGCTTGGTGCCGCACCACAGAAAGGGCCCATCTACTACGTTTAGGCCGCAAGGGTCAACCATAGCCGGCTTTTTCGAAAATCGGCAAGCTTTCTACCTGCGGTTTTGTTTTTGCAAATTCCGGGATGGTCGAAGGTGGCCGGTTTAACGTAGTAGATGGCCGCATTTCGTGGCAAACGGTCCGATCCAAGGCCCAAGGCAGCCAACCTCGAATGGCCATTCTCGAAGTTGCGGTGGAATACGGACTGAATTGGCACCTTAAAGGCAAAAACACTCCGTATTCCACCGCAACTTATAGGGAGATAGGCCTTAGAGGCGGGCGAGGTCGTAGGATTGGGCGGCTGCCTCGCCGGCACAGATGAGGTTGGTTGTGGCTTCCCGTGGTTCGAGCGCCTGGTCGAGGGACATGGGTTTGCGGCAGATCGGAAGCACCAAGTCGACGCCCTGCCCATACACCGCATCGAGGTTGTCAGCGCGACCGCCCACGACAGCGATTACCGGCTTGCCATATCGCTTGGCGCGGCGAGCCACACCCACCGGCGCCTTACCGGCGGCGGATTGCTCATCCATATTGCCCTCGCCCGTTATGACCAGGTCGACATCGCGCACGCGCTCGTCAAACCCCACGAGATCGAGCACCGTCTCCACACCCGAGCGTAGCTCCGCGCCGAGCGCCAGCAACGCCGCGCCCAAGCCACCGGCAGCGCCCGCGCCGGGTACACCGAGCACCGAGCCAAATGTCCGTGCGCCCTCGGGTGTGCGCAACAACCCCTGGGCTCGAGCTCTGGCAATCGCCGCATCGAGCAAGCGACCGTAGCCGACCATCCAGCCGTCGTATCTGCGCAGCACCTCGACATCATCCGCCGGCAGGCCCTTCTGCCCGCCGAACACCGCCAGTGCGCCTCGACGCCCCACGAGCGGATTCTCGACATCGGAAAGCACAACGATACGAGCATCATCCAAAGCCTGCAGCGCGGGCGCCAGATCAACGCTCGCCACCTGCTCAAGGCCGGCAAGACCGGGGACGACATCGCATCCCTGATCATCGACCACACGCGCGCCCAGCGCCTGCAGCATGCCGGCGCCACCGTCGTTGGTGGCGCTGCCGCCCAAACCAATATAGATAGTCTTTGCGCCCGTGCGAACCGCGCGAAGCATGAGCTCGCCCACGCCATAGGTCGAAGCCGCAAGCGCCGCCGATTCTGTACAGGGCGAGTACCCAATACCCGCCGCCTCGGCCATCTCAATTACAGCCGAGTCGCGCTCGTCGTCCACCAGCATCCGGGCAGACACGCGGTCGCCCAAGGGACCTGCCACCTCGCAGGTCACAATCTCACCGCCGCACGCGGCAACGGCATCGAGCGTCCCCTCGCCGCCATCCGCCAGCGGCAATGCGGCCACCTGGGCATCGGACCACACACGGCGCATGCCCTCGGCAACCGCCGCCTCCGCCTGCGCGCTCGAAACGCTGCCCTTAAAGGAGTCAATCGCCAACAGCACACGGCGGGGTCGGCGACACGCAGGACCAAAGTCAACCGCCATGCCAGCATCCTCACCGGCACCTGCAAGCGCCGCGGCGTGGGCGGCATGCGCCTCAAGGTTCGGACCGCAGCCGCAGCCGCTGCCACCCGCTCCGCGCAGACCGCCAAAATAGCTACTCAGCAGCTCGCGGCATTCATCCGCCAGGACCCCAGCCGTCACGTTAAACCGATGATTCAGGCGCGAATCGGCATTCAGGTCATACAGCGAACCCAGCGCGCCCGCCTTGGCATCACTCGCGCCATACACGCAGCGCCCCACGCGCGCGTTGACCATAAGGCCCGCGCACATGCAGCAGGGTTCCAACGTCACATAAACCGTACAGTCGAAAAGGCGCCAGCGGCCAAGCGCCTGGGCAGCGGCGCACACGGCCGCAAACTCGGCATGAGCCGAAGGGTCCTGGTCGAGTTCGCGCCGATTGTGCGCCCTCGCGACGATCTCACCGTCGCGCACCACTACGGCTCCGATGGGCACCTCGCCCACCGCCGTGGCGACTCGCGCCTCCGCCAGCGCCTCGCGCATGAACTTCTCGTCGATTTCGGTGATCGTCATCGTTCGCCTTCCCTGTTGCAAATTCAAAACGATGCTATCATTACGACTCACGGAGAGATGGCAGAGCGGTTGAATGCGGCGGTCTTGAAAACCGTTGAGCGCGAGAGCGTTCCGGGGGTTCGAATCCCCCTCTCTCCGCCACTTCTAGTGATGCACCGGCGTCATGGTTCGCTCGAACAGTGCATCGACCACGTCGGCCATCTCGGGTCGACGCTCAAGATCGTGGCCCGATTCCCACCATATCGTGAAAAGTCGAATAATACCGCCGGCGACGAACTCGGACGTCGTCTCGAGTGACACGGGGGCCAGGGCATCCTCGGCAAGCACGTTCATCACACGCTCGCGGATGGAGCGGGCAATGCGGTCGCAAATAACGTTGGTCAACATGCCCGACATGCTGCTTGCCAAAATGTTATCCATGAGCCGCTCGTGCGTCAGAATCAAATCCATAGCATCGTCCAAAATCGCGTGCCGAAGCGCGCGCACGTCCTCGGCAGACACTGCGCCGGCCTCATCGGGCTGTTTTTGCGGCAAGCCCGACATGAGCTCATCGATATAAAAGGCAAAGTAATCGTTCTTGTCGCGAAAGTGCTTGTAGAACGTCGTGCGGCGAATCATGGCGCGGTCGCAAAGCATGGCAACCGTCAGGTCCTCAAAACGATGCTCCTCGAGAAGCTCGGTGAAGGCATCGAAAAGGGCGCGGTAGGTTTTCTTAATGCGAAGGTCCACTGGCATCGCCATCCTCAGGGCAAAGACAACACTCGTCAATCTGTCGCATATCTTACACCTGTACCTCGCGCGCTTTGCCCCGGTGCCGACCCCGCCGAAAACACAACGCTTACCGGAAAGTTCGGCACGGTAAAACGTTGCGGGTATACTAGTAGCGTTATACCAACGGCAGCTGGCGCATGCCGCCGCGGCCATTCGAAACGGAGACATCATGATTACCGTCATCATCGGCATCGTTGTTGTCATTGTGATTGTCTGCGCCATCGCCGGCATCTACAACAACATGGTCACCAAGCGTAACCGCATCGATAACGCCTGGCAGAACATCGATACGCAGCTGCAGCGCCGTAACGACCTGATCCCCAACCTGGTCGAAACCGTCAAGGGCTACGCCAAGCACGAGCAGGAGACGCTCTCCGCCGTGATCAGCGCGCGTAACACCGCCGTCAAGGCCACCACGCCCGAGGCCAAGATGGAAGCCGACAACGTGCTGACCGGCGCACTGCGCCAGCTCTTCGCTGTGGCCGAGGCCTATCCCGATCTTAAGGCAAACACCAACTTTACGCAGCTGCAGGCATCGCTCGAGGACACCGAGAACAAGATTAGCTATGCACGCCAGAGCTACAACGACTGCGTGCTCAGCTACAACAACGCCATTCAGACGTTCCCGGCTGTCATCTTTGCTGGCATCTTCCAGTTTAAGGAGCGCCAGGGCTTCGAGGCCGCCGAAGCAGCCCGCCAGGCCCCGACCGTCAAGTTCTAGTAGTTTGACAGCGCATCCTTAATCGTCCAAATGTATAAACCGCCCCGTCAAATGCATACTTCGACGGGGCGGTTTCCTTTTTCGCAAAGGTCCCCCTCTAAGCGTCGTGCATTTTTAGGAGTATTCAACATAACCAAGAGCTTCGGGCGCCACGATAAGTGCCAAAGACCGCGAATATCCCTGCAAATCAAACGCTATAAGCCCATAACCCCGCCCATCATCCGTAGAAAACATCGAGAAATCCCGATTTTTTGCCCGAGGTCGGTATGCAGGGGCCTTCGATTGCAGAATACTCGCAAAAATGCACATCGCCGCCACCCCCACATGGCGCGAACCAAAACAAAAGCGCGGCCTTCCTTTCCGGCGCACTCCGCAGGACGCAAGAAGCCCTCGCCGCACGAAGTGCGCAGCGAGGGCTTCTTGCATGTCCGAGGACGCGCCGGGAGGGAACTTGCTCTCTGCCCGGATAGGTAAGACAAATTACGCGACGGTGTAAACCCAGTTGTGCTTGTCCTCGACAGCACCAGACTGGATACCAGTCAGGGTCTCGCGGAGCTTCTTCATCACAGGGCCAATCTCGGTGTAGCCAGCCGGGAAGGTCACAGTCTCGTCGGCGCCGTAAACCTTGTTGTCGATCTCGCCAACCGGGGAGATGACGGCAGCGGTGCCGCACAGGCCGCACTCCACAAAGGTGCCGGCCTTGACCTCGGCCCACTCGACGGGACGCTGGTCGACGGTCATGCCCAGGTCCTGAGCAACCTGAACGAGCGAACGACGGGTGATAGAGGGCAGGATGGAGTCGGTGTGCGACTGAGGAACGACGAGGGTGCCGTCCTCCTTCACGAACAGGACGTTGGCGCCACCGGTCTCCTCGACATAGGTGCGGGACTCGGAGTCGAGATACAGGTTCTCGGCATAGCCCTCGCGATGGGCCTCCATCGTGGGCTTGAGGGACATGGCGTAGTTCAGGCCGGCCTTGATGTTGCCGGTGCCGTGCGGTGCGGCGCGGTCGTACTCGGAAACGCGCAGTTTAACGGGCTTGAGGCCACCCTTAAAGTACGGACCGACCGGGGTCACGAGAATGCGGAACGTGTACTCAGGAGCGGGAGCCACGCCGATCACGTCACCGGAGCCGATCATAAACGGACGCACATACAGGGTTGCGCCAGAGGCGAAGGGCGGAACCCATGCAGCGTTGGCAGAGACGACCTGCTTGACGGCCTCGACAAACTTGTCCTTGGGGAACGGGGGCATCTCGAGGCGCTGGGCGGAGTTGTACATACGCTCGGCGTTCATATCGGGACGGAAGCAGACGATGCTGCCGTCCTCGGCGGTGTAGGCCTTCAGGCCCTCAAAGACCTCCTGGCAGTAGTGGAAGATGCCGCCACACTCGGAGACATGCAGGGTGTGGTCGGTGGTCAGGCCGCCCTCGTCCCACTCGCCGTCCTTCCAATGGGCCTCATAGCTGTAATCGGTCTTCATGTAGCCAAAGCCGAGGCTACCCCAATCGATATCCTTCTTCTCGACAGTCATATGTCGCTCCTTACATACACGGTTGCATACTCGCGAACCCGCACGCAAGGACCGAAGCCGGCCGCGTCGCAACGTCGCATACCCGGAAGCGTAGAGCCGGGCAGGACACGCGGGCAGCATCAAAGCCGATGGCACGTCGATTCGCATGCACGAGATTGTACTCCCCGTACGCGTCTGATAAAACGCTTTTCTTTAACTAAGTAAAGTATTTTCATTTGGCTGAAATCAGAACCACCCTTAAAAAGGGTGGTTTGCTCTTAGGGTATAACCCACGGGCCCCGGGCTCGCGTCTAAAGGCGCGGGCCCGGACTTCGTCCAGGCCTAGTGCATCTTGACCCGTGGCGCGCCGGTCGAACCGGCAGCATCACCCCCTCTTGAAGGGGTCCTCGTACTCCTTCACGCTCAGCTTGTCCAGCGCGATGTCGTGGGACTCCTGCTCCCTGATGTACTTGGCGATCGTCGCCTCGTTCAGGCCGACGGCGGACACGTAGTAGCCCTCCGCCCAGAACTTCCTGTTGCCGAACTTGTACTTGAGGTTGGCGTGCCTGTCGAATATCATCAGCGAGCTCTTCCCCTTCAGGTAGCCCATGACGCTCGCGACGCTGTACTTCGGCGGGATCGCCAGCAGCACGTGCACGTGGTCGGGCATCAGGTGCCCCTCGATTATCTCGATCCCCTTGTACTCGCACAGCTTCCTGAGGATCTCCCCTATGTCGCTCCTGATTTGGTTGTAGATCACTTTGCGCCTATACTTCGGCGTGAACACGATGTGGTACTTGCACATCCACTTCGTGTGGGAAAGGCTGTAGGCCTTCTGGGCCATGGCGACCACCCCTTCGACTCGAATTCTTGACGGCCTGAACAATCGTCAATATCGGTCGGAGGGGTGGCTTTGTAAAGCCGTTTGTCTCCACCCGCGTAGCGGGTGGTTTAAAGCTGGCCGCTGCGCGGCCAGCGGACTAAAGTCTTGAAACTAAAGAGGCCCGCCACCGTAAACGGCGACGGGCCTCAACTGCACGGTTTGCGCGCTGGCTCGAGCTACGCGTTCTATTTACCCAGCTTAGCCTTGACCAGACCGACCACGGTCGGGATGATCGACACGGCAACGATGCCGATAATCAGCAGCTCAAAGTGCTCCTGCACAAAGGGAATGCCGCCAAAGAAGTAGCCCAGCAGCGTAAAGAGCGTTGACCAGGTAATGCCACCCAGCACGTTAAAGATGACAAAGTTGCGCCAGTGCATGCCGCCCATGCCGGCGATAAAGGGCACAAAGGTGCGGATAAACGGGAAGAAGCGGCCGAGGAAAATGGCCAGGTGGCCCCACTTGTCCAAGAAGTCCTCGGACTTTTTAATGCGCTCGGGCGTCATGGCCTTGACCTTACCCGAAGCGATGATCTTGCGGCCAAAGAAGTGACCGATCATAAAGTTGCACTGATCGCCCAAGATGGCAGCAGCCCATGCGGCGGCCAGCAAAGCCACGATGTTAAAGCCACCGTTGTGGGCAAAGAAGCCCGAAGCAAACAGCAGCGAATCACCGGGAAGGAACGGGAAGAACACCACGCCCGTCTCGATAAAGATGATCAGGAACACGCAGCCGTAGGCCATAAGCGGGCCGGCGGCGATCCAGCTGGCAATCGCGGTGCGCGGGTCTTTGAGCAGCTCGGCGATAAAATTAATGAAACCCATGAAGTAAAACCTCTCAGTTGTGGGCGCGGATACGTCCAAGTTGACCAGTATACGGTTGCGGCGTCCCCTCGTGCGCAACCCCACAAAAGCATGACTCCATTACCAGCAAGTTTGCATAACTGACACCTGTCGCGCAATGCCGCCAAGATTGTCCTTCCTAATCCCTAGCGAATCGCTATACTTTATTGAATCGCATTGCCATGGCGCTAAGGGAGGGCGGCCGGTGAGCTTTATCAATACCATTCGCGAGGACATCAAGACCGTCCAAGCGCAGGACCCCGCCGCGCAAAACGGTCTGGTCATCTTCCTTTCCTATCCTGGCCTGCACGCCAAGTGGAACCACGTGCCCGAGCACTGGCTCTGGGAGCACGGTCATCGCTCGCTCGCCCGCGTGCTCTCGCAAATCACCCGTCACATCACCGGCGTCGAGATTCATCCCGCCGCACAGATCGGCAAGCATTTCTTTATCGACCACGCCATGGGCGTCGTCATCGGCGAGACCACCATTGTGGGTGACAACTGCGTGCTCTACCAGGGCGTCACGCTCGGCGGTACCGGCAACGAGACCGGCAAGCGCCACCCCACCCTAGGCAACAACGTCACCGTGGGCACGGGCGCCAAGGTGCTCGGCAACATCCGCATCGGCAACAACGTCAAAATCGGCGGCAACTCGGTCGTCGTTAAGGACGTGCCCGACAACTGCACCGTCGTGGGCGTGCCGGGACGCATCATCAAGCGCAACGGCTGCCGCGTGTTCGAGGAGAGTTTCGACGCCAAGCAGCATCGCGAGTACATGCCCGATGACGCCGCCGAGCAGAGTGCCCTCAACCGCCAGGGCATCACCGAGAATGCCCGCCGCGTCAAGGAACTCGAGCGAGAGGTGGCCGAGCTCAAAGCCCTCGTCGCCAAGCTCGTGGACGAGCGCTAGGAACGCAAGCGGCACAAAACGACATCGGCATCAACGCAAGAAGGCGCGCCAGGGAATTCATCCCCGGCGCGCCTTTGCGTTGATGCGACATGTGGGACTGTCCCTTTGTCACATTATGCGAACTGGCTCAGATAGAGGTCGGCGTAGGCACCCTCGGCAGCCAGCAGCTCCTTATGCGTGCCCTGCTCGATAATGTTGCCGTGATCCATGACCAAGATCAGGTCGGCATCCACAATCGTCGACAGGCGGTGTGCGATCACAAAGCTCGTGCGCCCGCGCATAAGCGCATCCATGGCACGGCCGATGGCAAGCTCGGTACGCGTGTCCACGCTTGAGGTCGCCTCGTCCAGGATGAGAATCGCCGGGTTGTTGAGCAGCACGCGTGCGATGGTCAGCAGCTGACGCTGGCCCTGGCTGATGCTTTCGGCATCGTTGGCCACGCGCGTGTCGTAGCCCTGCGGCATGGTGCGCACAAAGAAGTCGACCTGCGCGGCACGAGCGGCGGCCACGATCTCGTCGCGCGTCGCCTCGGGACAGCCGTAGGCGATGTTTTCGGCAATCGTGCCATCGAACAGCCAGGCGTCCTGCAGCACCATGCCAAACTGCTGCCGTAGCTCGCCGCGGTCCATGCGGCTCGTATCCACGCCGTCGAGCGTAATACGCCCGCCGTCAATCTCGTAGAAGCGCATGAGCAGGTTGATGAGCGTCGTCTTGCCCGCGCCCGTGGTTCCCACCACGGCAATCTTCTGGCCCGGCTCGGCGGTAAACGACACGTCGCGCATAAGCGGCTTGTCGGGCGAATAACCAAAGCGCACATGCTCAAAGGAGACGCGGCCCTCCACGCGACCCGGCAGCTTGGCGGCCTTGTCCGGCAGCGGATCGGCCTCCATCTCGGGCTCATCGAGCAGGTCAAACACGCGCTCTGCACTCGCCAGTGCGCTCTGCAGCGAGTTGAAGGTAAACGACAACTGCGTCATGGGCTCGGATGCCTCGTAGATAAACTGGAAGAACGCCTGGAACACGCCGACGGTCATGTGGCCGGCAACCAGCATACTGCAGCCCACAATCGCAATCACGATCTGTGCCAGGCGGCCGATAAAGCGCACCGCGGGGCCGACGGCGTTAATCATAAAGTCGGCCTTGGTGCTCACACGAGCCAGTTCCTTCGAAGCCTCGTGCACCTCAGCGGAGCTCTGACGTTCGCGGTTAAACGCGCGGATCACCAGACGGCCCGAATAGCCTTCCTCGACCGCACTCGTAATCTTGGACACCCACTCCTGGCGCTCGCCCGTCACATCGTGTGTGCGGCGCGAGACGACCTTCGTCACCAGCAGCGACAGTGCCGTAAAGAACAGAAAGACGAGCGTAAGCTGCACGCTGAACACGAACATCACGCTCACAGCACCAACAACCGTGCCGATCGACACGAGCAGCTGCAGCAATCCGCGCTGCATGCTCTCGGACATCTTGTCCAGGTCGTTGGTCGCGCGGCTGACGACCTCGCCGGGACGATGCGCGTCAAAATAGGCGAGCGGCAGACGGTTGAGCTTTTGCGCGATGCGGTTGCGCAGGCGCAGATTGAGGCGTTCGGCCACGCTCGACATCAAAAAGCTCTGGAGCGCGTAGAACGAGGCGGCGGCCGTCCAGATCATAAAGTAGATGAAGATGGTCCTGCCGCAGTTCTCCCAGGTGATGTTGAAGGTGGTGTCGTTGGCAAACGCCACCTGAATGTGGCCCCACAGCTCATCGATCACGCGAGCGCTATATGCCGGCGCAGCGGTGTTAAAGATGGCATAGAACACAATACTCGCAAACACGATATAGAAGCGCCAATGGTCGCCGGCAGCCTCACTCCACAGGCGGCGCACCGTCGCCCAGGTATCCCGAGGTGTCTCGTCCTCGTCTTCGTCGTCCACGTCGCGCATACGCTCTGCCTCGGCGCGGGCGCGCTCGTCCTCGGCACGTTCGTTTTCCTCGTAGAGCGCTTGGCGGCGAGCCTCGCGCTCGGCTGCAGCCTTGGCGGCGTCATCCAGCTCGGTCGACGCGGCAGCCGTTTCCTCGACCAGTCCCGCGGCAGCGGCGTCATCAACGCCGCCCCGCTTCTTGAGCTCCTCGGTCATGCTACTCACCTCCCTTCATCTGCGATTCCGCGATGGCGCGGTACACCTCGCAGGTTTCCATAAGCTCGCCATGCGTGCCCAGACCCACAACCTCGCCATCCTTGAGCACGACGATCTGGTCGGCGTGCAAGATCGTCGAGATGCGCTGCGCGATGATGAGCACCGCAGCGTCACGCATCTCGTCTTGCAACGCATGACGCAGGGCGGCATCGGTCTTAAAGTCCAGGGCCGAAAAACTGTCATCGAAGATATATAGATCGGCATGCTTCATGAGCGCACGGGCGATTGCCAAACGCTGGCGCTGGCCGCCCGAAAAGTTCGTACCGCCCTGCGCCACCGGGGTATCGATCCCCTGCGGCTGATCGAGCACAAAGGTGCTCTGGGCAACCTGGAGCGCATGAAGCATGTCGGCCTCAGTCGCGTCTTCGTTGCCAAAGCGCAGATTGCTTGCCACAGTGCCCGAGAACAGCCACGCCTTCTGCGGCACATAGGCAATGCGCCCGCGGATTTCGTCTTGCGTAAGCTCGCGCAGGTCCACACCATTCAGGCGAATGGAGCCCTTGGTGGCATCGTGGAAGCGCAGCAGAAGCTTTGCCACCGTCGATTTGCCCGAGCCTGTCGAGCCAACGATCGCAGTCGTCTGACCGCGACGGCAGGCAAAGCTCAGGTCGCACAGAGTGTCCTCGTCGGCATCGTCAAAGCGAAACGACATGTGGTCGAACACGGCCACCGCATCGGCTTCGTCTTGGGGCTCGCGCGCCCCGTCATCCAGCGTGCGGTCACCGTCCACGATGCTCGGCTCGATCTCCAGCACCTGCTGCGCGCGCTTCAGACATGCGGCGGCGCGCGGAAGTGTCAGCACCACCATCTGCGCCATCATCACAAAGAACAGGATCAGAATTGCATACTCCAGCACCGCCGAGATACTCGCAATCTGCATGGCGTGGACGCCCACGCGGTTGCCGCCCACCCACAGCACCGCCACCTCGGCGATATTCATCAAAAAGAAGCTGGAACTGTCGAGACCCACAAACAGGTGGTTGACCTTGATGGCGTTGGCCGCGTAATCGCTAAACACCTCGTCCAGGCGCTGCTCCTCGTGGCGCTCCTTGTTAAATGCGCGGATGACGCGCACGCCCACGATGTTCTCGCGCAGCACCACGTTCATGCGGTCGATAAAGCTCTGCAGGCGCATAAAAATCGGCGCGGCGTTAGCCACCGTAAAGACCGCCGCAACCAGCACGATCGCAACCACCACGCCCAGCAGCGTGCCCATGGCGGGATCGATGAACCAAGCAAAAATGATGCCTGCCACGACCAAGAATGGCACCGGCAACACCAGCTGAATCGTCTGAAGGACAGCTTGCTGAATCACGTTGATGTCGTTGAGCGAGCGTGTGATCATCGAACCCGTGCCAAAGCGCTCAAAGTCGCTGGCGGACAGCTCGAGCGACTTGTCGTACACGGCATTGCGGATATCGCAGGCCACGTTGGCGGCCAGGCGCGCCGAAAGATAGCAGCCCAGCACCGTGCCGCCGCTGGCCATGCCGGTCGCGATAAGCATGTACAGGCCGTTACGTAAAATATAGTCGACATCGCCCGTGGTAATACCGGTGTTGACCATGTTCGCCAGCATCGTGGGAACCAACAGCGTACCGACGTTATCTATCAGCACCGCAAACAGCGTCACCGCAATCAGACCGCGGTACGGCCTCATAAACCTCATTAAGAGTCGCATGTGTCCCCCTCGCCCTTATCGTCAGCCTCGTTCTCGGCGGCCACTTGCCGTTTAAATGCCTCGCACTCTTCGTTCAGAACATGGGAGAATTTACCGACCAGGCGCATGATCTCGCGCTGTTCCCACGGCTCGAGCGCTTCGAATGCCTGTTGCTCGGCTTTTTGCGCCGGTAACGCGTAGCGCTTGGCAAACCGCACGCCTTCTTCGGTCAATCGCACAACCTTGTTCTTACGACTGCCCTCGGCAAACTCCAACGTCGCAAGCCCTCGCGCCCTAAGCGTCTTGATCGCCGAATTGATGGTCTGTTTGCTGTAGAACCATTCACTCGTCAGCCGACTCACGGCAACGCTTCCGCCCGCTGCACTCGTGTCGACGAGCATCCAGTAGGCGCAGTCCGAAAGACCGCAGGTACGCGCGAACTCCGAATAGATACGGTCAAGCCCGTTAAGCATCCGGTCGAAATCGACCAGGCTAACTGCACTATTCATCTCTCCCACCATTCGATAGTCCGAGTTTTGACCAATTTATATCTCTACATTAGTCCGAGTTTTGACTATCGTCAATACGCTCGTTGTTTATGGTCGGCTCTACATAAGCATATCGACAAAAAAGACCGCCGGCGCGGGGGCGGCGCCAGCGGTCACGTGAAAATCGGGTTTTATTGCCTGTTAAGCGGCGACGGCCTCATAGACCGTAGCACCCGAGAAGCTGTCATGCAGGCTTTTGCCGGCAATCCACGGCAGCTCGACGACCTCGCAGACCGTGTTGACCAGCTCGGAGCAGTCAGTAAAGTGGCCCTTCTCGTTGAGGGCCTCGCAATCCTGAACACGCCAATAGCCATCGGTGTGCGTGATGTAGTACTCGTGATCGTTGATCGACACGAAAGCGCGCGTCTTGGAACGCAGCAGCTTCAGAAATCCTTCGAAATCGGTCTCGACGACATCTCCAGCCTGGAACATGATGTTACCTCCTGGCCCGGCGCCACCACGGCGCATTGATAAACGTTGGTGCTCCTTTAGTAAAACCTTTATCAGAGGTTATGCGTTCGTCATTTAGGCAAGTGGTAAAAAACCGCAGGGTAGACGGGATAAAACGTTTAACCATCCCATTTGTTTGTCACATTCTGAAGGTACTTTTATGCAAACCTACTTTCCCAATTGGAATCTATCCTTTTGGCCGGGCAATTGACCGTCTATCGTTTAAGCCCGGCGGGTATGAACGGGGCATCTGCAACGCCACCGCAAGGAGACACCATGGAGACTATCGAAGCACTCATTCACCGCCGCAGCTGCCGCAACTACAGCGATCGTCCCGTCGAGGCCGAAAAGCTTGCACGTATTATCGAAGCCGGCCAATATGCACCGAGCGGCATGGGCCGCCAGCCGGTGACGTTTGTCGCCGTCACCGACCCCGCGACCGTCGAGCGTCTCTCACAGCTCAACGCCCAGGTCATGGGCAGCAACGGCGACCCCTTCTATGGCGCCAAGACCGTTGTTGTGGTGTTGGTTGACCGCAGCGTGCCCACACATCTGGAAGACGGCTCGCTCGCCATGGGCAACTTGCTCAACGCCGCCTATGCACTGGGTGTCGATTCGTGCTGGATTCACCGCGCGCATGAGGTCTTTGACTCGCCCGAGGGCCTGGAGCTGCTGGCCAGCTGGGGCCTGCCCGCCGACGGCAGCCTGCGCGGCGTCGGCCACTGCATTCTGGGCTATGCCGAGGACACGCTACCCGAGCCCAAACCCCGCCGCGACAACGTGGTGTACGTCAAGTAGCGCAGGAGTGTCCCAAACTGCCGGCAGAAAAGGAACGTCCCCTTCTGCCGGCAAGCTATGTTGATATTTGAGTTGTCGTCGCTTCGCTTGTCTGGGTCGTTTCGGCGTCGTCGCCTTGCTTGTCTTCGTCCTTTTGTGCATCGGCGATGGTGGAGGCCGCCGCAACGATACCGCGCTGGGGCGCGACGCCCGTCTGGGTCTGAGCGCCCTCGATAACTTCTGTGCCTGCATGCGCGAGCTCGGGCGATTTAAACACTGCGTCCAAGTTGGCGCCACCGCCGGCGTAGCCAAGCGCAGCGAGTGCGATGACGATCACTGCAACGGCGACCGCGATCGGAACATAACGATGCCAACCAGCCGGATTGAGCCCGCTGCGGCGAGCCGCCCCGCGGCTGATGTAACCGAGCGTGCCGTCGTGCTTGAGCTTTGAGCCCACCACGCGCTTGCGGCCCCACAGCGACGACTCGGCCCGCATGGCCAAGCGAGCGCTTGCCGATGGATAGCCATATTTAGTGCGTTTGAACGAGCCATCAAACGCCGAGGCGTGTTTGCCCCACGTCACCGATGTCGTGCGCCGGTTAACCGGCGCGGCGCTCCGCCTTCTGCGGCTCGGTTTTGAAGTCTCAGCCATTTGCCCTCGCACGCCGTAACCAAATCGAAACAATAACGCTTTGGACTGTAGCACACGCGTCGCGCGCGGTCACGGGCGCCTCGCTCAACGGTCGTCGTCCTTCAGCAAGCGCCACAGCGTTGTACGGCTTATGCCCAGCACCTCCGCCGCACGGGTTCGGTTGCCGTGGAGATGGTCTACAACCAAATGCGCGATATCTCGCTCGGTATCGGCCAGCGGTCGCAGGATATACAGGTCACTTTCGAGTGTCGGGGCGCCAAAGGTTGCGGTCTTAATCACGTCCTCTTGGGCGAGCACTTCCTCCGCCACAGTGCGGTCCACCGTGCCCGCCCCCACCAATATATACAGTCGTTCCGAGACCTCGCGGAGCTGCAGATAATTGCGCGGCCAGCGGTAAGCATCGAGCGTCTTCGCCGCCGCGGCAGACAGCGTGGGCGCTGACGTCCCAAATGCGTCAGCGAGATATTCCAAATAGCGCGCAACCTTCTTCGACGCGGCTCCCTGCTCGGCGATTGCCGGCGCCACGCTCACCGCACAGGCGAAGCGCTCGGTCACAAAAGCGGCTTGATCACTTTCGCTGCCGCCCGGCATGTCATTCGCCGTCAGCACCACATGGCAGCGCGTCGCCAACGCGGTGTCGGCCATCGTGGAAACGAGCTCGCGGAGGCGTTGGGGACCAACCGCATTCCAGTCCTCAATGCAAAGGGTCAGCCCCGTTTGGAACAGCGGCGATTCGGCGCTTTTGAGCACATGGCGCCAACCGCGATCGGTGAGTTCATCGAGCGCGACGGAAACAAAGGGCTGACCGGCAAAAGGACCGTCCAGATAGAGGCGCTTGGCGATCTCGACCTGACCCGCTCCCAGCTCGCCCTCGAGCATAAGGGGCACACCGCGCGCGTAACTCTCTGCAACCGGCGCAGCCACCGAGGCCGCCCCCTCAACGATGCCGTACGCGCTCGATTCGTAGCGGACCTCAACTTCGTCGGCGTTGAGCCACTCGATGCCCGCATGCGCCGCGGCGCCGCGCACCTCGCGGACCACGACGACCCAAAGGCCCCCGCCCTCTTTGTCGGTGGGGCGAACGGTCAGGCTCAGGCGCGTACCCGCACGCCCCATAACCAGACGCGCACCGTCTCCTATACGGTCGAGGCGCTCAGCGACAAAAACCGCCACATCCCGCTCAAGCGCCACGTCATTCACGGTCGAGATCGCGACGTCCCCATGCGCATCGATTGCCAATGCCGAGGCCCCGGCGGCAGCTAGGGCATCGGTCAAGATGTTCAGCTTGGCATCGCTATCCATGATTTGCCCCTGTCCGCAGCGACGTGCAACCGCCGACGGTCGCACGACCGAGTGTTTCAAAATTGAACGATATTGCTCACCAAACACTATAGGGCAGAAAGCGCCGTCCTGCGAGTATAGGTGTTGCCCCGCATCGCCATCCTGGCGGGGCGATAAGAGCTCTTCGGGACTTATAAACCTGCGGACAAGCCATACCCGCAAGAGCTCCTATCGCTCCACCGTGAGAATGCGCTCACCAGCACGCAGCACGCAAACAAGCTACTTCTCTACCAGATTCCCAGCACGTGCTGCATTCCCAAACTCATGCACGCAATGCCAATCCAGCAGCAAAAGCCCAATGCGATGGGCTTGCCGCCCTTTTTGACCAGCTCGACGATATCGGTATTAAAACCAATAGCCGCCATGGCCATCACGATTAAGAACTTTGACAGCTCCTTGATGGGCGCCGTGATGGACACAGGAAGCTGAAACACCGTGGTGATCACGCTCGCCAGCACAAAGAACAGCACGAACATGGGAAACGCGCGTTTAAGCGAGAACGTGCTTTTGGCGTCGCCGCCGGCCTTGCGCGCCAGATGCATCTGCCAGCATGTGAGAACCAACGTGATGGGAATAATGGCCAGCGTCCTGGTGAGCTTGACCACCGTGGCGCTCTCGAGCACATTGGCGCCGGGATGCATGCTGTCCCAAGCGCTCGCCGCAGCCGTTACGGACGAGGTGTCGTTGATGGCGGTACCGGCAAACAGGCCGAAGCCCTCGTTGGTCAGCCCGAGCATGCCGCCGAGCGTCGGAAACACGAGCGCCGCGATAACGTTAAACAGAAAGATGACCGAAATGGCCTGGGCAATCTCGCGATCGTCGGCATCGATGACGGGCGCGGTCGCAGCAATGGCAGAACCGCCGCAAATCGACGAACCCACACCTACAAGCGTCGCGATCTTGCCCGGCACGTTCATAACGCGGCAGAGCACAAAGGCGATGACAAGCGAGGTCGAGATCGTTGCCACGATAATCGGTAGCGACTGGGCGCCCTTGGACAGAATCTGGGAGAGGTTCATGCCAAAGCCAAGCAGGATAACCGCGTACTGCAAGACTTTTTTGGACGTATAGGTAACGCCGGCGGTGAGCTGTTCGCGACGATTCTTGGGAAAGACGAGCGCCAGGACCATGCCAAAGAGGATGGCAAATACCGGACCGCCGACCACCTCAATTTGTTTGCCGAGCAACGTCGCGGGAATGGCGATGATCAGGCAGAACAAGACGCCTTTCCAGCGCTCGCGTACGATGTTTGCCAGTTGCATATGGGATTCCTTCTTTCTATTTCACGTTTGCGACGGCTTATGATACGGCAACATTGAGCGCAGCCTTGCGCAAACACAGACTAAGATGCCGCAATAGTTCTCAGGCAACAGCCGAATTACCCACCGCGGAGAGCTGATTCGCGGCATAATTAACAACTGACATATGAGTTTGATAGAACAGTTGCGAGGCGCTATGGAAGAATCGATGCACGTCGGCGAGCAGGAAACGAGCCTACAGGACCAGTCCTATCACACCATTCGACGCAAAATCGTCTACCTGGACTACAAGCCGGGCGAAAAGCTGGGCGTCAAGCAGCTTTGCGACGACCTAGATATGGGTCGCACGCCCGTGCGCGAGGCTTTGGTTCGCTTGGCGCAGGAAGGCCTGGTGCGCACCGTGCCCCAGAGCGGCACCTACGTCTCACCCATCAACCTCACCCTTGCCGAGAGTGCCTGTTACATCCGCGAGCATCTGGAAAAGCAGGTGATTGTGGAGTGCTGTGCGCGCGCCACGTCGGCCGGCATCGAGCAGCTCGACCGCGCCATCGTGCTGCAGGAAAAGGCCATGGCCGAGGAGGATCGCATCGGCTTCTTTTTGAGCGACAACCTCATGCATCACATGATTTTTAGCATCGCATGTCGCAGCACCGTGTGGTCGTGGCTCGAAGAGACCAATGCCGACCTGGAGCGCTTCCGCTGGCTGCGCGCCGCCACGCAGGTTCTCGACAATCAGGACATCGTGAACGAGCACAAGCAGATTCGCCGCGCTATCGCCGGTCGCGACCCCATCGAAGCGAGCTTTTTGGTCAGCAAGCACCTGCACATGATGTTCCGCAACCAAACCGAGGTTCTGGACCAGTTCCCCGAGTACTTCGAGACCAGTAAGCTCCGCTAACCTGCCAAAAAGGGACAGGTTCATTTTGGCAGGTTTTATCTGGGCAAATGCAGAAAAGGCCCGGCTCCGTCTTGATGCGGAGCCGGGCCTTAGTCGCTAGAACGGCGGAACCAACTACTCGACAGTAACGCTTTTCGCCAGGTTGCGGGGCTGGTCGACGTCGCAGCCGCGCAGGATGGCGACCTCGCGTGCGAGCAGCTGCAGAGGAACGCTCGCCGTGATGGGGCTGAACACGTCGCGGACTGCCGGCACGCGGATGATGCAGTCGGCGATCTTGTTGATCTCCTCGTCGCCCTCGGTGGCAACGACGATGACCTTGGCGCCGCGCGCCTTGCACTCCATAAGGTTCGACACGGTCTTGTCGTAGGTGGCGCTCTTGGTGGCCACAGCGATGACAGGGAAGCCCGGGTCGATCAGGGCAATGGGGCCATGCTTCATCTCACCGGCGGCATATGCCTCGGCGTGCAGGTAGCTGACTTCCTTGAGCTTGAGCGCACCCTCGTAGGAAATAGCGGCACCCATGCCACGGCCCACGAACAGCGCCGACTGCGCGTCCTTGCACAGCAGGGCAGCCTCATGAACGGCCTCGGTCTGGGTATCCAAAATCCACTGGATCTGCTCGGCCGTATCGGAAAGCTCGCGGAACAGCATGCGTGCCTGTTTGGTGGTCAGGCGGTACTTGACCTGCGCCAGCAGCAGGGCCAGCAGCGTCAGGCTCACAACCTGGCCGATGAAGCTCTTGGTCGAGGCGACCGCGATCTCCTTGTTGGCTTTGGTGTAGATGACGCCGTCGCTCTCACGCGCCACGGGGCTGCCCACCACGTTGGTGATGCCGAAGACCTTGGCGCCCTTGATGCGCGCGTCGCGGATGGCGGCGAGAGTGTCGGCCGTCTCGCCCGACTGGGACACGGCCACGACGAGCGTCGTCGGCGTGATGATGGGGTTGCGATAGCGGAACTCGCTGGCCGCCTCCACCTCGGTGGGGATGCGAGCCCAGCCCTCAATGAGATTCTTGGCAATGAGGCCAGCGTGATAGCTGGTGCCGCAAGCGATCACGTAGACGCGGTCGATGTCGTTGAGTTCCTCGAGCGAAAGGCCCAGCTCGTCGATGTCGAGCTCGCCGGCCGGCGTCATACGACCAACCAGCGTGTCGCGCACGACGCGCGGCTGCTCGTGAATCTCTTTGAGCATAAAGTCGGGATAACCGCCCTTTTCTGCCATGTCCAGGTCCCAGTCGATGTGGGTGACCTTGGGCTCGATAACGTTGCCGGCGTCGTCGGTGTACTCGACGCCTGCGGGCGTGAGCTTGGCAAACTGACCGTCCTCGAGCACCACGACATCGCGGGTGGCGTCGATGAGCGCGATGACATCGGAAGCAACATAGGAGCCGGTTTCGCCCACGCCGACTACGATCGGGGAATCCTTGCGGGCCACGGCGATCACGCCGGACTCGTCAGCGCACACGGCGGCCAGACCATAGGCACCGACTACGTGGGTGCACGCCTCGCGCACGGAGGCCATCAGGTCGTGCGTCTCGGCATAAGCCTCTTCGATCAGATGCGCGAAGACCTCGGTATCGGTCTCGCTCTTAAAGTGGTGGCCGCGGCCCTCCAGCTCTTCGCGCAGCTCGGCGAAGTTCTCGATGATGCCGTTGTGGACGATGGCGATACGACCGTCGCAGCTGGTGTGGGGGTGAGCGTTAACGACGGAGGGCTTGCCGTGGGTGGCCCAACGGGTGTGGCCGATACCGCAGGTAGCGTCGCTGTCGATGTTGGAAAGCTCACTCTCCAAGCCCGCGACCTTGCCCACGCGGCGGATGACGTCGAGGTGCGCCGCGGCGCCCTCGCCCACCTCGAGCGCGACGCCCGAGGAGTCATAGCCGCGATACTCCATACGCTTGAGGCCCGTGACCAGGATGTTCTTTGCAATATCAGAGCCGGTGTAGCCGACGATTCCGCACATAAGATAAATCCCTTCGTTCGCGTGACTGCAAGACGTCCACGCACAAAGGGCGCTGAGACGTACAACGTTCGAGTATTGTACTCACGCAAACGCAAGCTGATATACCAGAAGTGGTATCTCAACTTAGATACCACTCGATGCACACACGTCCAGCCGGTCCAAACCACCACAAAGGTACCTGCCCCCTTCGTGGTGGTCGCGCTGGCAACAGCGTTTCCCCAGATAAAACCTGCCAAAATAAACCTGTCCCTTTTTGGAAGGTTTGGGATGCTACAATCTGGCTTGTACTTGAAACGCATCAAAGGGGCCGCTATGGCAAAGGTTAAAATCAGCGACGTCGCGCGCGAAGCCGGGGTTTCGTTGGGCACGGTTTCCAACGCGCTCAACCACCCCGAAAAGCTGCGCCCCGAAACCCTCAAGCTCATCAACGAGACCATCAATCGCCTTGGCTACCTGCCCAATCAAAGCGCCCGTCAGCTCGCGGGCGGCGCCACCAAGTCCTTTGGCCTGGTGCTCCCCCGTCTCGATCACGGCTTTTCGCTCCAAATCGCCAGCGGCGCCCACAACGAGGCCCGCAAGCACGGCTACGACTTGCTCATCGCCAACGCCGATAACGACGATATTCTCGAGGACCATTACCTGCGCTACTTTATGGGCACCCAGATGTCCGGCGTCATGGTTCAGCCCATGGCATCCCCCGACTGGCACCCCGCCATGACCAAGATGCCCGTGCCGATCGTCCATCTGGACATCCATTGCTCCGAGCCCGGCTACTACGTAGCGGCCGACAACGAGGCCCAGGGTCGCATCATTGCCGAACTTGCTATCGCCCGCGGCGCGCACCATATTGTCGTCGTCGGCCGAGCAGCATTTATGCAACTCACCCTGCGCGTCCTTGGCATTCATAAGGCGCTCGCCCTGCACCCCGATATCAAGATCGAAGTCATCGACGCCGGCGAGTGGAACACGGCGGCCGACGGCTATGGTATCGGCAGCCAAATCGCCGAGCGCCCCGCGGACGAACGTCCCGATTTTGTCGTCGGCCTGACCGATGTGTTGGCCTCGGGCGTCGTTTCGGCACTGGTCGACAAGGGCATCGCCGTCCCCGGGCAAGTACGCGTAGCAGGTTGCGATGGCAACCCGCTCGCTTGGAGCGGATCGGTCCCGCTCACTACGGTAGCGCCCCCGGGCTACGAGATTGGCCGCAAGGGTGTCCAACTGCTGATGGAGCAAATCGAGAACAAGGCCCCGGCAAAGATCAAGCATATCCGTGTCGGCTCCGCAGCGCGTACCGTCACCGCAGTCGCCGCCGAGGATATCAACCGCCAAGAACTGGTACGTCCGTTCCTACTGGAACGCGCCAGCACCCAGGCAAGCAGCCAGACCGACGCCACGGCCATCAACCTCGGTGCGTATCTATAGCACGCCCGCGAGTATGCTAAGTCGCCGCTTAAGCAAAAGGGGCCCGACTATTGCCGGCCCCTTTTGCTTAAGCGCAAACGTGAGCAATTGCTCGTTTCAACACCGCAATTGTCTAGCGCACGGCCTTGACTGCCGCCGCCAGGTCGAATAGCGTATCGAGCACGGCCTCGCAGCCATCCACCACGTCCTGCGGCAGCGGCACAATATCGGGGACGGCAAAGACGTGACAGCCGGCCGTGATGCCCGAGACGCAGCCGTTGCGCGAATCCTCGACCACGGCACATTCCTCGGGAGCAAAGCCCGCGCGCTCGCAGGCGAGCAGATACATCTCGGGGTCGGGCTTGCCGTGCACGACGTCCTCGCCACACGTTACCGTTTCAAACTTGTCAAAAAGACCGACCATCTTAAGGTTGCGCTCGGCCGTAACGAGGCGCGACGACGTCGCTAGACCCACGTGATAGCCCGCAGCCAGCAGCTCGTCTAGGCACTCGGCGGCACCGGCCTTAAGTTCCAGTTCGGTCTTGACCATCTCGTCGCGAATCTCCTTGTGGCGACGATAGATCGCCTCGGTGGTTTCATGGCTGCCGTAATGCTTATCAAGGATGTCCATAACATCGGGCAGCGTGCGGCCGATAAACTGATGGATCAGCGCTTCATCAATCGCGAGCCCCAGCTCAGCGGCGCCTGCCTTCCAGGCCTTAATCCCCAAACGCTCGGTATCGACCAGCGTTCCATCCATGTCAAAAATAACAGCCTTGATCATATCGGTCCCCTCACCGGATTGTGTTACTACCACTCTACCGCACTTACAAACTTGTATATAACGTATATAGCATATTGCACTTTCGTTACATAGATAGAAGACTTATGGCAAGTAACGCATTAGGATTATAGTTTTCGACCGAGTACTCAATGGTAAGGAACGTTTCATGATTTTAGACACCACGGCACCCGCAGAGGAGCTTCAAGACAAGCTATCGGCGCTCGAACAGCTGCTTTTGGCATACGGACGCGTGGCTATCGGGTTTTCCGGTGGCGTCGACAGCAGCTTTTTGGCCGCCGTATGCGCCCGCATCATGCCTACCAATACCCTCCTTGTCCATCTCACCACACCGCTCATCGGCACGCCCGAACAGGCTTCGTTTGAGCGGTCCGTTGATGGACAAGCCAACGAAGGGGCACATTTTAAGCTCCCCGTGCTCAATCTTTCGGTGGATCAGCTGCAGCTCCCCCAAGTAGCCTGCAACGATGCTAATCGCTGCTACCACTGCAAGCACGCCGGCTTTACCGCCATCGTCAACCACGCCAAGTCGCTCGGCTTTCCCACCGTCATCGATGGCAGCAACGCGAGCGACCGCGGCGATTACCGTCCCGGCATGCGCGCCGCCGAAGAGCTCGGCGTACGCTCCCCTCTCATGGAGGTCGGCTTTACCAAGGACGAAGAGCGCGAGCTGCTGCGCGCATGGGGCTATCCCGTTTGGAACCTGCCGGCGGGAGCATGTCTTGCCACGCGCGTCCCCACGGGCGAGGAGCTCACGCGCGAGAAGGTCGATTTAATCCGCGCCTGCGAGGATTACCTGCACGATCTTGACTTGGCTCAGGTCCGCGCACGTCTGGTCGGCGGCTGCATGCATATCGAGGCCGCGCCCGCAGATGTCGCCAAGATTGCCGCCCTCGGCGGTGTCGCTGTCGACGACAAGGGCAAGACCCCGCTGCCCGCCGCCATCGAGTCCGCGCTGCGCGAGCTGGGCTGCGACCATATCTCCCCCGAGGTCACCCCCTACATCCACGGCAACATGAACCTTTAGGTTACGCCGTTTTACAAACGGCGTAACTGCTCGGCGCTGCGCAGGCCCCGGGCACGGCAATCTGACGTTCAACTTCACGGGCGCGACCAAAAGGTCAGCGCCCGCTTGTTTCACGTCACCTTACCGCACCCGGAGCCTGCTCGCTCGCATATGCTCAACCTGGACTGCGTTAACTGACCTACCAAAAAGGGACAGGTTTATTTTGGCAGGTTTTATCTGGGGAAATATCGCGAGACAGTCGCCCCTCTAGCACCCATCTAACTTCGAGAGACACTAGAAGGGCGACCCGGCTGCATCTACTTCTTCCGATATCGGCGGTTGTGGCTCGTCAATGAGCCCATTACTTCGATGAGTCCTTTATCCGCCATTTTGGCAGATGGTAGCTGACGGACGAATTTTGGCATTCCGTCTCTCTAAAACAATAGATTTATCTCTCTAACTTTAGAGAGATAAGCACCTTATTTTAGAGAGACATTTAGAGAGATGTATCGAATTCACTGTTAGATAGCCCAATGTTATCTCTTTAACTGGCTTTCTCTTTAAAGAGACAATTAGAGAGACGAGCGCAACCTCTCTAATCAAGGGCACCACTCTTTAAGGTGCACACTTCCTAACCGTGCCCTAAGTTGCGGTGAAATAACTCACGATTAACCTGCCAATAAGGGACAGATTTGTTTTGGTAGGTTTTATCTGGGGAAACGCCGAATAGCCCCACATTCACAACCGCCGCAGCTCCATATGAGGCAAATGAATCAGTAGCGTCTATCCCAAATCTTGAGTATTTGTTCGACAGAACGGCCCCTGCCGGCTCCTGCTAGACTGGTAGATTCCCAACCGTCCATCCAGGAGCCGCAATGTCGCGCAAGTCCGCCTACAAGCAAGTACTTTCCATCGGCGCCGCCGTGGTGCTGGGGTTTGCGCTGTTCACAGGGTCGCTCGACGGAGCGCCCAAGTTGTTGTCGCCGCAAAGTGATGAACAGGCGGCAGCTCTGGCCGAAAAACAAAACGAAAGTCCCAGCCGCACCGACGACGAGGCGGACCTGGTCGATCGGCTCGAATCAGGAACGGCGAGCTCCCCGGACCCTCAAAACAGCCAGGACTCTGGCGATGGCTCCGATTCCGCCGCAACCGACACCGGCGACGGCGCTTCCGCGGACAGCGCCGCTGCCCCCATCGACGAGGTCGAAAACCCCGACCTCAACCGCGCCCGCGGTGTTTATCTCAGCAGCATTCCCGACTACGCCGGCAACCCCTACGTTGCCCTGCGCGCCGACAGCACGCACCCGCTCGGCACACCATCATTCACGCTCGATGAATACGAGCGCGCTACAGAAGAGGGTTGCTTTAAGAAGTTCTCCAAGCTTGACAGCCTGGGCCGCACCCGCAAAGCGCTCGCCTGCGTGGGCCCCGAATCACTCGGTCAAGGCGAGCGCGGCGATATCTCGCGTATCCATCCCGCTGGATGGCGCCAGCAGCGCTACGACTTTATTCCGGGCCAGAGCCTCTACAACCGCTGCCACCTCATCGCCTGGTCGCTCTGCGGCGAAAACGCCAACCGCAAGAATCTCCTCACCGGCACGCGTTATCTCAACGAGACAGGCATGCTGCCGTTTGAGGAGCAGATTCTCGGCTACATCCGCGAGACGGGCAACCACGTGCTCTATCGCGTCACACCCATGTATAACGAAGAGGAACTTGTCTGCCGCGGCGTGCGCCTTGAGGCGCAATCGGTCGAGGACCACGGCAAGACCCTCTGCTTCCACGTGTACTGCTACAACCTGCAGCCGCACGTGCAGATCGACTACGCCACCGGCCGCAACCAGGCATCCGGAGACTAGTGCCGACCGCACCGCCCGTAACCCAAAAATGATTCGTTTTCCTCCGTCCCCATGGGATCAAAAAAGGCCGCCCTGGATTACCCAGGGCGGCCTTTTCGTCAGCGTCCACATTGCAGGCAAAACCACACGCTACTTGGCGCGGCCCTCCTCATAGCGCTCGACCAGCTTGGCCTGAACGTCATAAGGCACCTGCTCATAGCCAGCGGGCTTCATGGTAAAGTCACCCGTGCCGCGCGTGATAGAGCGCAGGCGCGTCGAGTAATCCGTCAGCTCGGCCAGCGGCGCCTGGGCGATGACCACGGTGTCTCCGCGCTCATCGGTCTCCATGCCCGTCACGCGACCGCGCGATGCCGAGATGTCGCCCATCACGGCGCCGGCGTAGCTCTCGGGGATAGTCACCGTGATTTCCTCGATGGGCTCCAGCACCACCGGATCGGCATCGGCGCATGCCTTGCGCAGGCCGATGCGAGCCGCCGCGCGGAACGCCATCTCGTTGGAGTCGACGCTGTGATACGAGCCGTCGTACACAGCCACGCGAATGCCCGTGAGCGGATAGCCGGCAATAATACCGTCCTTCATGGTCTCCTGGACACCCTTGTCCACGGCGGGGATCAGCGAGCGCGGAATACGGCCACCTACGACCTCGTCCACAAACTCATAGCCATCGCTCGTGCCGTCGGGCCCAATGAGCGGCTCAACGCGCAGCCAGCAGTCGCCATACTGACCGGCGCCACCGGTCTGCTTCTTGTGGCGGCCCTGAGCGCTCGCCGTGCGGCGGATGGTCTCGCGATACGGGATGCGGATCGGCACGCTCTTGGCAACGACCTTGGTGCGGTCCTCCAGACGGTTGAGCAGCACCGAAACCTGCGCCTCACCAACGGCGGAGATAATGGTCTGGCCGGTCTCCTCGTCGCGGTCGATGCTCATGGTCGGATCGGCCTTGCAGGCCTTCTCGATAAACGTGTAGAGCTTCTCTTCGTCGCCGCGATTCTCGGCCTCGATGGCAATGCGGTACTGCGAGTTGGGGAACTTAAACGCCGCAGCCTCGACCTTGCCGGTAATCGAGAGCGTATCGCCCGTCTCGGCCGCCAGCTTGGGTGCCACGATAATGTCGCCGGCATAGGCGTGACCGACCTCGGTCATGTCGCGGCCGCACATCACATACAGGTGAGCCAGACGGTCGCCCTTGCGGGTACGCGCGTTGATCAGCTCAAGACCCGGCTCAAGCGTACCCGTCAGCACCTTGATAAAGCTGATGCGACCCTGCTGCGGATCGGCCAAGGTCTTAAACACAAACGCCACCGGACGGTCATCGTCACTCGAGATCTTAAGCGAATCGCCGTCGATAAGCGGCATCTCACCGTAGTCGGTCGGCGCCGGGAAGTACGTCGCGATGTCGTCCATCAGCGAGTTGACGCCCTGCTCCTTGATGCAATCGCCCGCAAAGACCGGCACAAAGATGCGCTCGGCAATCGCCTTCGACAGCAAGCCCTCAAGCTCCTCCTGCGTCAGCGTCTCCTCGCCTTCCAGGTACTTCATCATCAGCTCATCGTCGGCCTCGGCCACCAACTCGCACAGATGGTCATGGGCCTCCTCGGCCTGGGCACGATACTCCTCGGGAATCTCCGACTCAACGGCTTCGGTGCCGTTGCAATGGCGCGCCTTCATGCGCACCAGGTCGATAATGCCGTCAAAGTCCTCGCCCTCGCCCCAGGGAAGGGTCACGGCGCCCAATCGCGTGCCAAAGCGCTCCTGCAGCAGGTCCATCGTGGTCGCAAAGCTGGCCTCGGAGCGCGACAGGCGGTTTACGAACACCGCACGCGCCAAGCGCAGGTCCTCGGCGGCATACCAGAGCTTAACCGTCGTAGGCTGCGGGCCGGCCTCGGCGTCGACCACAAACAGAGCCGTCTCGCAGACGCTCATCGCGGCAAAGGCGTCGCCGATAAAATCGGGGTAACACGGGGCATCGAGCACATTGATGCGCGCGCCCTTCCAGTCGATCGGTGCAATGGTCGTCGAGATGGAAAATGCACGCTTGACCTCTTCGGGGTCATAGTCGAGCGTGGGCTTGGTGCCGTCGTGGCCGCCCAGGCGGGCGGTCTTGCCAGAAAGGTGGAGCATGGCCTCGGCGAGTGAAGTCTTGCCCACCCCGCCTTGGCCTACGAGCACCACGTTCCTTACATTGCCGGTCTTGGGAGCACCCATGATGACCTCCTTGCAGGGCCGCGCGCATTGCGCGACGCCAACGGGGAGAGTTCGCGGTCGGTGCCATCCCGGGAGCAGCATGGTCGGCAGCCGAGCCGACTCACCCTCCAAATGTCCTATGCCACCACCCTACCCTCACGGGCGACCGTCCATGCACACCTTTCGGCACACGTATGAATACAGGCGGCGAGAGGAAGAGACAAGCTTGTGAGGCGATTATTGAACCCCGCCGATGCAAACAAAAAGCCGCCACAGACCGTAAGACCTGCGGCGGCTTCGCCTCAATTAATAGTTGAGCAAATACCTGAGCCTATCCCTCGATACGGCTCAAAAACTCACGCGTGCGCTGCTCGCGCGGATGGTCGATAACCTGCTCGGCCGGACCCTCCTCGACAATGCGGCCTCCGTCCATAAAGACCACGCGATCGGCAACATCGCGCGCAAACTGCATCGCGTGGGTCACGATCACCATCGTCATATTCTGCGCGGCAAGGTCTTTAATGACACGCAGCACCTCGGCCGTTAGCTCGGGATCGAGCGCCGAGGTCGGCTCGTCAAAGAACAAGATTTCCGGGTCGAGCGCCAAGGCGCGGGCGATACTCACGCGCTGTTGCTGACCGCCCGAAAGCTCACACGGAACCTTGTTCTCGTTGCCCACAAGCCCCATCTGAGCAATCAATTCATGCGCACGAGCTTCCGCCTGCTCGCGCGGGCGCTTAAGAACGCGGATCGGCGCATCGGTGATGTTTTTCATCACGGTATAGTGCGGGAACAGATTGTAGTTCTGAAACACCAGGCCAAATCGCGAGCGCGCCTGCCTGGGCACATCGCCCTTCGCATAGACCGCGCCCGAACCCGCATCCGTCGCAACGGCAAGGTCGCCAAACGAGAGCGAGCCTCCGTCGAGCGTCTCGAGCAGCGTGGCACACCGCAGCAGCGTGGACTTGCCGCCACCCGAAGGCCCGATAATCGCCACGACCTCTCCACGCTTTACCTCGAGCGAGATATCCTTGAGCACCTCATTGCCGCCAAACGCCTTGCGAGCGTTCGATATATTCATTACCGAATTAATCATGGTAGTAATCCAATTTTTTCTCGGCGGCGCCCAGCAGCATCTCGACAACGAAATTAAAGACCCAGTAAATCAGCGCCGCAATCGCAAACGGCACCATGCTCACCTGCGAGGCGACCAGCGCCTTGGCCGTCGAGAACATCTCACCCACGCCAATGGCAAACGCCAGCGACGTGTCCTTGACCAGCGTGATGATCTCGTTGCCCATCGCAGGCAGAATACGCTTGGCGACCTGCGGCATCACGATATACAGAAACGTCTGCACGCGCGAATAGCCCAGCACCTCGGCAGCCTCGTATTGACCGCGCGGAATGGACTGCAAGCCCGAGCGATAGATCTCGGCAAAGTAACCGGCGTAGTTGATGATGAACGCCACGACGCACGCCGTCCACTTGGAATCGGGCGTGAGCGAAATGCCAAACACGTAATACGGGGCAAAGTAGATGGCAAACATCTGCAGCATGAGCGGCGTGCCGCGCATGACCGAGATATAGATGCGCGCAATCCAGCGAAGCGGCGCGATTTTGCTCATGCGCATAAACGCCACGGGAATTCCCAGCGGAATCGACCCGAGCAGCGTCAACACAAACAGCTGCAAACTGACCAAGAACCCCTGGCCAAGCATCTGCATCATGACCTGAATAGACATTACTTGAGCACCCAATTATCGAAAGATAGACCATAGCTTGAATACTTGTCGCACAGGTCCTTAACCGTGCCGTCCTCGTAGAGCGCCTTGAGCGACTCGGTCACGGCGTCGGCCGACTTGGTGTCGCCCTTCTTAAAGCCGACGGCGTAGTGCTCGCTGGACAGCGGCTCATCAAGCTGCGTATAGGCATCGGGCTTGGCGGCAAGCTGATACTGGGCAATCGAAAGGTCGCAAGCCACGGCATCGACCGCGCCGCTCTCGAGCTGCATAAAGGCCGTGTTGTACTCGCCGATGGTATCGAGCGTGGCAAATGTCGCCGCCAGATCCTTCTGGTCACCCTCGAGCACATCCTGCGCAGCGGAATCGGTCTGAGTAATCACGGTCTTGCCGGCAAGATCGTCCCAGCTCTTGATGCCCGCATCCTTCTTGACCACGAGCACCTGCTCGTTGAGCATGTACGGCTCGGAGAACGTGTAGTCGTCCTCACGGCCCTCCATGGTAAAGCCATTCCAGATGCAGTTGATGGCGCCCGAGTTAAGCAGCGTATCCTTGGCATCCCAGTCGATGGCCTCGTATTTGACCTCCCAGCCCTGCTTATCGGCAACAGCCTTGGCCAGATCGAGATCAAAGCCGGTGTACTCGCCATCGTCGCCCACAAAGCCGTACGGAGGATAGGACTTATCAAAGCCCACCACGAGCTTCTTGGACTCCGCAGCGCCCTTCACATCCTTGGCTGCAGCAGAACCGGCAGCGGAACCCTTACCGGCACCACCACCGCAGCCTACCAGGCCAAGACCTAGAACCGTAGCGAGCGAACCGGCTAGACCAACAAACTGACGACGAGACATATCGGTATTCATGGTATTCCCCCTTGGTGGCACTTTAGTTAAGTAAAGTGAGTCGTGTAACGTTCAGAATCATACACTTTAGCGTGATAGAGCACAAGGCGAGTTTGCCCGCCGCGTGAGGGGTGTGGGGGTTAAGTTTCCTGCTCTACAGTCCTGCTCACGACGGAGGCCACATTAAGTGGCCTCCTGTTCGTGCGGAACTCGCGATAAACTTAACCCCCACACCCCTCACGCGGCGGGCAACCGTCGTTGGGCTTATCACTGACACGAATAAACCGCTTGTATATCGTCTGCTGGCTTGGCACGGTACAATACTTGCAGCTTTAATTCATGAATAAGTGGAGTTATTGATGGCAGAATCTCGTGCGGAGCGTAGGGCTCGTCGTGCTTTGGTGGAGGCGGTTGAGGGGTCGAAGGAGGAGAAATCTTCTACGAAATCCAAGTCTTCTAAAGCTGCAAAAAGCAAATCGACCAAGAGCAGGGCTAAGACCAAGCGTTCTGACTCTCGTCGAGGCGGAGACAAAGCGTCTCAGACTCGCTCCAAGCGTCCGCATAAAGATCCGGTTTCGCCTGCGCGTAAGGCTGTGGATCCCAAGTCTCCCTGTTCCATCATGAGAGCTTGTGGCGGATGCACGGCGCTCAATCGTCCTTATAAAAAGCAGTTGGCAGCTAAGCAGGCTGCTATGGAGGAGCTTTTTGCTTCGCTTTGTGAGCGTGAGGGCATTGCTGTAGATCCTATTCGTGGCATGGGTGTCACCCTGGGCGACCCGGGTAAATATCCTGCGCCGCGTGGCTTTCGTCATAAGGCTGCCACTCCCTTTGCTCCCGGTAAGGAGGGCGCCGTCCGTTGCGGTTTCTTTGAGCGCGGCACGCACAAGATCGTTGCCGTACCCGAATGCCCCGTCGAGGCACCGGGCGCCCGTCAGATTCTCAACGGCATCGCACGCGAAGCTGAGCGGCTGCATATTCCCGCCTTTAATGAGGACAAGCATCTTGGTTTGCTTCGCTATGCCGTCGTCCGCTGCGGCTGGCGTACCGACCAGGTCATGGTCACGCTCGTGACCGCTCAGCGCGACTTGCCGCATGCGCAGGAGTTCTTTGAGGCTGTCGCCGCACTCAATCCGCACATCGTCACCGTCGCCCAAAACATCAACGGACGTCCCGGCAACGCCATCCTCGGCGAGGAAACCCGCATCGTGTATGGCGCCGAGTGCATGCGCGACCAGCTGCTCGGTTGCGAATTCGATATCTCCCCCACCGCGTTCTATCAGACCAATCCGCAGCAGACCGAGCTGCTCTATCAGCTCGCTATCGACGGCATGGATCTGCACCAGGGCGATGTGCTTATGGATGCTTACTGCGGCAGCGGCACCATCGGTCTTTGCGCAGCTAAAGATGCCCAGAACAAGGGGGTCGGCATCATGCTGCTCGGTGTGGAGCGCAACCCGGCGGGCATTGCCGACGCACGCCGCAATGCCGAGCTCAACGGTCTTACCCGCAGCGCCTGGTTTATGGCCGACGACGCCACCGATTACATCCTAGATGCCGCCGACAACAACGAGCGGATCGATGTCCTTTCCATCGACCCGCCGCGTGCCGGCTCCACCCCCGAGTTCCTCGAAGCTGCCTGCGCACTTAAGCCGCGCCGCATCACCTATATCAGTTGCAACCCCGTGACTCAAGAGCGCGACCTGCATCAGCTCCTCGACGGAGGCTATCGCCTGCTCAAGATCACGCCCGTCGACATGTTCCCTCACACCGACCACACCGAAACCGTAGCGGTCCTCGAACGCCGCTAACCAACCTCAGTATATTTTTGGGACAAGAAAGGGGGCGACCCGCCTGGGCCGCCCCCTTCGCTTGGTTTATAAACTCCGCTACATCCCATTGCGCAGATCGCACACGCTGGCTGCCGCCATCTCGCGCAGCAGCGTCTCGCGGTCGCGCGTCACGATCAAATCCAGCGGGAAGTGAATCTCGTCGAGCATCTTGCGCGCGTGATCGAGCTTGCCAATGGCCATGCCAATGTGGGCATCGGTCGACACGCCAATGCCCACGCCCAGCTCGGCGCAGCGCTCGGCAATCTTGCGGCATACGGCCCAATGCTCAGTGTCGACACCGTGTTCAAGACTATGGTTGTTGATCTCGATAATCTTGTGCTTGGCCTTAGCTGCCAACAGCACCTCGTCGATATCGAACGGCACACCCGAACGCCCCGTGTGGCCCAGCATGAACACCTTGGGGTGCTCCAGGGCATTGATATACATCTCGGTCGTCTGGGCCAGCGTCGCGCCCTCAGCAATCTGCGGATTATGCACGCTTGCAACCAAATAATCCAAATTACGCGTAACCAAATCGAACAGCGAATGCTGACGGCTGTACGAATCGCCGGCGATATCGAGCGTGACAGGAGTGTCCTCGCCAAACAGGCTTCCGTTCAGCGAAACGATATCGGCCTCGGCACCACGCAGCACCAGCACGCCGCTCCAAATGCGCGGCCAGATATCCTGGTTGATAAAGAACTGGTAACTGCGCAGGTCATTGGGGCAAGCCGTAACCATAGAGCTCAAATGGTCGGCAGATCCGAGCACCTGCAGACCACGCTCTGCCGCCCAGTACACATTCTCCTCAATGGTCGAATATGCATGCGCAGAGAACATCGTATGGGTATGAATGTCACAAGAAAGCAGGTAGGGCATCGGGTCTCCTTATCTGGCACGGCCGTCGCTTATATTCATTGTACGCATAGCCTTCGATAGTCGTAAAACCACTCCATCCCAAAGACACAACGTCCATGACAACGGGGTCCGGCTTAACACCAAACCCCGTTTCACGTAAAACATTGTAGGCAGAGCGCTTTACTTTTAACGATACTCGTCCGCCAACTGTTTCCAAGCGGGTAGCGAATTGACAATCGTTTCGTAGCTCACGCAATAGCCCAGGCGGAACCAACCCGGCATACCAAAGCTGTCCGAGGGAACCGCAAGCAACTCATACTTCTTTGCGCGCTCGCAAAACGCATTCGCATCGGGCTCGAGTGCCTTCACCCACAGGTAGAAAGCACCGTCCGGCTCAACATAGGTATAGCCGTAGTCCGTCAAAGCATCGGTGAGCGCCGTGCGGTTGCGGGCATAGGCCCCGACATCACTCGGCTCATCGATGCAATCGATGATCACGCGCTGGAAGAGTGCCGGTGCGCATACAAAACCCAGCGTACGGGCGGCACCCGCAACAGCCGGCATCAGACGGGCAGCCTGCGGATTGGTGTTGGGAACCAAGATCCACCCCACGCGCTCACCCGGCAGCGACAGCGACTTGGAATACGAGTAGCACACGATGGTGTGCTCGTAGATCGAGGGCACCCAAGGCACCTCGGCACCGTACACGATCTCGCGGTACGGCTCATCCGAGATGAGCATAATCGGATTCTCGGGATCGCGCTGAGCGTTGGCCTCGCGCAGAACATTGGCCAGTCGCGTCAGCGTGTTGCGTGTATATACGGCACCAGTCGGATTGTTGGGCGAGTCGATGATGACGGCAGTCGTCTTATCGGTAATCGCCTTGAGCACGTTGTCCACGCTCAGCTGGAACGTATCTTCATCGGCGAGCGCCTCAACACACGTACAGCCGGCCTTCTCAATCCAAACGCGATACTCCGGAAAGTACGGGGCGATAACAATAACCTCGTCGCCCGGGTTCGTAACGGCGTTGAGCGTGCAGGTGAGCGAAGCCGCGGCACCCACCGTCATAAAGACGTCCTTACCCTCATAGTTCGTTCCAAAGCGGCGGTTGAGCGATTCGGCGACGGCTGCTCGACATTGCGGCAGGCCCGGAGCGGGGGTGTAGCCGTGCAACTGGTCACTCGGCAGCTCCAGGGCCTTCTTAATCGACTCAGCCACAGCAGCGGGCGCCGGAACGCTCGGATTGCCCAGCGAAAAATCGAATACGTTTTCCGCACCGATCTGCGCCTTGCGCTCAAGGCCATAGCTAAAAATCTCACGGATGATGGAGCTTTCCGCACCGCGAGCATACATAGTTTCGTTGATCATCTGTTCCCCTTTCGCATAGGCGCTATTGTACGCTTTAGCCGAGCAAAGTGCCGCAGCAATGTTGATTGGGGACAGACTTAAATGCGTGAAAACGCTCATTTAAGTCTGTCCCCAATCAACAGACGGCCCCATATCGCTCAAAAGAAAAAGCCTCCGCAGGTTTCCCCGCGGAGGCTTTCGCCACAAAGACTATTTGTCGGCGTCGGTGTCGGCATCGACGACGGCATGGTCATCGTCAGCATCATCGGATGCGGCTTCGGCATCCTCCTGCATGGCCGCCTGCGCAAAGGCCGCGGCATCAGCCGCCAGCTCCTCCTCGCTCATGCGAGGCACGCGCTTCTTGGTCGGCATGCCGGCCGCCTTGGCATTGCGCTCCTCCTTGGCCGCCAGGATATCGCCCTCGCGCTCAAGGTAGGCGTCCCACTCGTTATCGAGCAGGGCATTCACGGCATCGCCCTCGACAGTCTCGCGCTCAAGCAGCACCTTCGCCATCAGATCGAGCTGATCGCGACGGGCATCCAAGATCTCGACAGCACGACGATGGGCCTCGCGCATGATGCGCTGAACCTCGATATCAATGCGGCGCGCCGTCTCCTCGGAATAATCCTGGTGATCGGCGTAATCGCGACCAAGGAACACCTGATGTTGCGCCTCGCCAAACACTTGCGTACCCAGCTCCTCGCTCATGCCCAGACGCGTGACCATTTCGCGCGCCATCTTGGTCGCACGCTCCAGGTCGTTGCTCGCGCCCGACGTGATGTCATCGCACATGAGCTCCTCGGCAACGCGACCGCCCAAGAACACGGCGAGCTCGTCGAGCATCTCGTTCTTGGTCTTGAGGAAGTGGTCCTCCTGCGGAAGCTGCAGTGTGTAGCCCAGCGCCTGGCCACGGCTGACGATCGAGATCTTGTGAACCGGATCGGAATGCTCCAAGATGTGGCCCACCAGGGCGTGACCGCTCTCGTGGTAGGCAATCGTGGTGCGCTCGGCCTCGGTCATCACGCGACCCTTGCGCTGCGGTCCGGCAATCACGCGCTCCATCGACTCCTCGACCTCGTCCATCGAGATCACGGAACGATGACGGCGAGCGGCCAGCAGCGCAGACTCGTTGAGCAGGTTCGCCAAATCGGCACCAGTAAAGCCAACGGTCATCTGGGCGAGCTTCTCAAACCTAACGTCCTCGTCCATCGGCTTGTTCTCGGCATGAACGCGCAAGATCTGCTCGCGGCCCTTCACATCCGGACGGTCGACCGTAACCTGACGGTCAAAACGGCCGGGACGCAGCAATGCCGGATCCAGGATGTCAGGACGGTTGGTCGCAGCGATCAGGATGACCGACTCGCTTTCCTCAAAGCCGTCCATCTCGACCAGCAGCTGGTTGAGCGTCTGCTCACGCTCGTCGTGACCGCCGCCCAAGCCAGCTCCGCGCTGACGTCCCACGGCATCGATCTCATCGATGAAGATGATCGACGGGGCCTGGGACTTGGCCTCCTTAAAGAGGTCACGCACACGGCTGGCGCCGACACCTACGAACATCTCGACAAAGTCGGAACCCGAGATGCTAAAGAACGGCACGCCCGCCTCGCCGGCAACGGCCTTGGCCAGCAGCGTTTTACCGGTGCCCGGAGGGCCAACCAGCAACACGCCACGCGGGATCTTGGCGCCCAGCTTGCGATAGCGATCCGGATCGCTCAAAAAGTCACGGATCTCCTCGAGCTCCTCGACTGCCTCGTCCACGCCGGCAACGTCTTCAAACTTGACCTTGGGGCGTGTGGCCTCGTTGGTCTTGGCGTTGGTCTTGCCAAACTGCATGTTCCTGTTGTTGGCGCCCATCATCTGGCGCATAAAGTAGAACATGATGGCGATAAGGGCGATCGTCGGAAGCACACTCATCGCCAAGTCGCCCCAAAAATCGGGATCGTTGGTGTTGACGATGTACTTGGTATCGGGGTGCTCCGACATGAGCTCGGCAAGCGAATCGGAGCCGACATAGGTCGAGGAGAAGCTCTTGAGCTCGCTCGTATCGCCCTTGTCCTTCTTCGTCTTCCAGTAATGACCCGTCACGCTTCCGTCTTGAACCGTATAGGTCAGATCTTCGACGCGATCCTGCTTGATGGCGCTCACCATCTCGCTCGTCGCGAGCTTAACGGTATTGCTAGAATTGGCAAAGCCGGAGCCCATGTTAAAGAAGGCGTAGCCCAGGAGCGCGCAAGCCAAAATAAAATACAGCCAGCCCGTACGCGTGGGCTTCTTGCCTCCGGGCATCCCCGGGATCTTAGGCTCCCGGGGAGTCTGGGAATTGTTATCGTTATGGTCGTCGGGCATCTTACGAATAAACCTCCGGTTTCAAAATGCCCAGATACGGAAGGTTACGATAGCGCTCGGCATAGTCGAGGCCGTAGCCCACCACAAAGGCATCGGGGCAATGGGTTCCAACATACTTGGGCGTGATGGCCGAGGTGCGGTCCTCAACGTCCTTCCACAGGAAGGCAGCGACCTCCAGCGAAGCGGGCTTGCGGCTCTCGAGGTTCTTCATCAGGTACTTGAGGGTCAGGCCCGAGTCCAGAATGTCCTCGACGATCAGCACGTCGCGACCACGGATGTCGATATCCAGATCCTTAATGATACGCACGATGCCCGAAGACTTCACACCGTCGCCATAGCTCGAAACAGCCATGAAATCGATGTTGGTCGGTAGCTCAATCTTGCGCATCAGGTCGCCCATAAAGACAACGGCACCGCGCAGAACCGCGATCAGCACCAGATCCTTACCCGCGTAGTCGCGAGTGATCTCCTCGCCCAGGCGAGAAACGATGCCGTCGATATCCTCCTGCGTGAACAGAACCTTCTCGATATCCGGATGTTGAGAAGCCATGACAACCCTTTCTTGTGCTTAATCGTCCACACACCGCCGTATGGACGCGAACTACACATTCTAGCAGCGCACGGGGCATATTTTCCAGCCCGCGCACCATCAGCGCGGGAATACCGTCAACGCCGCACAGAACAGCTGGTGCGAGGGGCTAATCCGCGTCAACCACGCGAAGCAGATAAGCCACACGCGTCGCCGCCGTGCACTTAAAACGTTCGTCCGCGCGAACTCCGGCGACCCACACCACAGCACCTCCCGGCGCCGTCCTCACCACGGGCACGCCGGCGCGCTCGGAAACGGGAATGCGAGCCTCGCCTAGCAAGTCGGATACTTTCTTGCTTCGGCCACTCATCCCTAACGGGCACATCACGTCTCCCGGTGCGGGACCGTCCACCCACAGGCGCGCCAATCGCGCCTCGACAGGGATCTCGCCACGCGAGCCCGCCAGGATCCGCTCACTATCGCTGTCGGCAAAACCCAAGGCAGCCGCGTCTACCAAAGCTGTCACTTCCCCGGCGGCCGCAAGCTCACGGGCGCGGCGCACGATATCGCATCCCGGCTCAACGGCCATCGGCTCTGTGACCAGCATACGTCCCCCGCCCAACGGCAAACGGCCGGGTACGGTAACCCAGTCCGCGACCAGGCCCTCGCGAGCCACCGGGCCCTTAAACGCCAGCATGCCAAACTCAACGCGCGCGTCAATTCCCGCCGGAAGCGTGACCGAGCCGGCACCCTCGGCAACGCAGGAAAGGACTCGCTCAACATGCCGCATCTCGGGACGAGCGTCCGGATCGATGCGCTTAATCGCCAGTCGCACGATGCGCCGCGCGATTACCACCTCGGCCGCAGCAAGGCGCCTGGCATCGAGCACCAGTGCGCCCGCTGCCTCCTTACGCAGGCAGCTTCGAAACGCCTGTGCCGAAAGCTGAGACAAAAACGCATCTTCATCACCCAAGATCTCACAGGCGGCGCCAATCGTCTTGCACACGCTCGCATTACGCTGCGCCACCACCGGCATCACTCGATGGCGCACGTAATTTCGCAGATAAGAGATATCCTCATTGCTCTCGTCTTCACGCCACGGCTGACCATGTACCTGTAGATAGCCCACGAGCTCGCCATGAGTTAGGTCGAGCAAGGGACGCACCACGATATTCCTCCGGCGAGGAATGCTCGATAGACCAGCGGGCCCCGAACCCTTAATCGCGTTCATCAAAAACGTTTCCGCGCGATCCGAAGACGTGTGCGCGGTGCAGATACGAGCCGCCGTTCGCGGTGCCCCCGTCTGGGCGCAGAGTTCGCGAACATACCTCCGCGCCGCGGCATAGCGCACCTCGCGGGCCGCGGCCTCAATATTGCCCGACTCCCCATCAAAATAAGCGTGCTCCACACACAGCGGTAAACCATATTGCACGCAGAGCTCACGCACAAAGGCCTCGTCGCCATCGGACGCCTTGCCGCGCAGATGATGGTTTACATGCAGCACATGCAGGCGCTCGCGAGCAATGGGGGCAACACCGCGTCCGTCTTGGATATCCAGCTTTGATGTGCACGCCATAAGAAGCAGTGCCGTCGAGTCCGCGCCGCCTGATACCATGAGCACGACAGGAGCTGCCTGCTGCCTCGTCCGGGTCTCATCGACTGCCCCAGGCACGGCATGGTGTCCGTAATGCTGTGATACCGTTGGCATTCGCTTCCTCCTCTATTCGTCCGCACCCATTGTATCCTTTGGAATCTTATGTCTTGCCTGCACCTTCATATCCTCGGCAGTGGCTCTAAAGGCAACTGCGCACTCATCGAGGGCCCGCAGGGGCTCATTATGGTCGATGACGGACTGTCTCGCCGCGAGACATTAAAGCGCATGGCAGAACTGGGGCTCTCGGCAGACAACGTCTCGGCTCTTCTCATTACTCATGAGCATAGCGATCACATCAAGGGCCTCGATGTCTGGTGCAAGCACTGGCACGGCCCCCTCTTTGCCAGTAGGGGCACTCTTTCGAGCAAAGAAAATCTTTCGCATCTGCCTGTCGAGGAATTCGATCCCGGTGACACCCTATCCATTGCCGGCATCCACGTGCAAACCTACTCAACGTCACACGATGTCATCAATCCAGTCGGCTATCGATTCGACACCCTCGATGATTCCATCGGCTTTGCCACCGACACCGGAGAGCTATCGAGCCAAGCCATAAACACCCTCAAAGATTGTCGAGTCCTCGCACTCGAAAGCAACCACAATGTGGCCATGCTGCGCGAGGGAGAATATCCCCGCTTTCTTCAGGAGCGCATCCTGTCTGCAAGGGGACACCTCTCCAATGGCCAAGCCGCCGAAGCCGCGCGCGAACTTGTTACCGATCGCACCGAACAGCTCATTGCCATGCATATCAGCCAAGATAACAATCGTCCGAGCCTTACCGTCAAAAGCTATGCCAAAGCTCTGGCCGCAACCCTGGATGACGAGGTCGGCAGCTCCGCAACCCTTCTCCAAGGATCGCGAAAACTCTCGATACGCCCCGCAAGCCAGCATCGGCCAGCAACCATTCAATAGACTGTCCTAGACAGCAAAAGGGGCCGAGAATCGCTTCCCAGCCCCTTTTGCTGTCTTTTAATAGCGCAGAACACCAACGAAGTTAGTCGATGGAGATCTTCGTAACGTTCTTCTTCTCGACGATCTTGGGAACCGTAACGGTCAGGATGCCGTCAGCGTACTTAGCCGAGAGGCCCTCGCTCGAAGCGTCCTTAAGATACACGCCACGCGTCGCGCTGTACGAGCTGAACTCCTTCTGCAGGAAGTTCTTGCCCTCGTTCTCCTCGTCTTCCTCGACATTCACGCTAATGGACAGACGGCCCTCGTTAAGCTCGACATCGATATCGTCCTTGGCGACGCCGGTCAGATAAGCCTTGACCTCATAGCCATCGCCCTTATCCTCAACGTCAACGGGGAACGCCTTAGAGGCAATCGAGCTGTTCGCTAGGTCGCTCATATCATCAAACAGATCGAACAGCGAGCTTGCAGAGGGACGAACGCCAAAAACCGAACGATAAGGAACCATGCTTGCCATGTTTACCACTCCTTTATAGGACTGCCGAGTCATCCTCCAGGTGACTGGGACTTCTTTTGACGCTCTTATATATGCCCACCCAGTGCTCATATATACATCGACTATAAAGTTTTTTGAGTCCAGTACTATAAGCATATCTAAGTGCGTATGACTCAGGTTTAAATAAGGTTAAGGTTCTTTGAACCAGAGCTTAAATACCGAGTATGTCCCCAGCTACAAATAACAAGGGGCTTACAATGAGCGCGTACACGTTGTTGGTAACGAGCTAAAGGGCATCATGGACGACCAAAACCAGAACAAAATGTTTATGCCGACGCAGGGGGAAGATACTTCCACGCAGCCGCCGCGGTTCCATCGCCCCCACATCTCGCAAGAGCCCATTAATGATCCGGAGCCCGAGTATGTGACGAGAAATCGATATCAAACGCTCGAGGATGCCCAAACGGGACGTAAACATATGGGCGTCGCCTCGGGAGACCCTGTATATCTGAAAGACGCACCATTATCTAAAAACAGCGCAGCTAGTGATGAGCCGATGAAAGCATCCGCCACTCATCGACAAAGAGGTCCTCGACCAAAGCAAACCTTGACGCATTCGGCTCGCTATCTCGAAACGCCAAAACAGGGAAAATCAATCTTCGTTTCGACAAGTAAACGACGCAAGCAGCATCGACTGACAATCCTGCTTTTGATCATTGCGGTCATAGCAGTTGCCCTTGTTATTCGATTTATTTTCTTTAAATAAAAGCTCAATACCAAAAACGATAAGATCGTCTGGTGTAAATGAGTCATTTACGCCCAGTAAACGCAAAAAAGGGGGAGGCCGCGAGGCCTCCCCCTTCTCAGTTCAAGCGTACGGCTCGGTGCCGTCCACCGGTCAGCGGCGCCCTGGCCTCCCACGGGCTGACCCCGCAGTACTCTCGGCGCGATGGGGCTTAGCTTCCGGGTTCGGAACGGGACCGGGCGTGCCCCCCATGCTCTGGCCGCTGACCGGTGGGCGGCGCCCACCGTTACGGTGTCCGGGTGTCTCTCTCGCGTGCCCTGGGGGCCGCATGGCGCATAGGGGAGGTGACTCGGGGGCATCCTCGTGCCCGGACCGCGCGTGAGCGCTCAGTCCCGCGGGCCGCGAGGTGCGGTTCCGGAAGAGCT
>NZ_JBBNLO010000012.1:0-67957 GCF_040092405.1 Collinsella sp. CLA-ER-H2 | reverse complement strand
GGTCATCGTCCCGGCATTCAGCATCAGGGTAGCGCTGCGACGCGGAAATCGCGCGCCGTTGCCGCGCCCCGCAGTGCCCGCTTCCCCCGAGAACAATTATCAGTGCAGGTAAAAAGCCTGCGGTTTTCTCTATTTTGGGTGTATGGTTGGCGGTTGCGGTTAAAACGTAGTAGATGGGCGGGTTTCGTGGCGAGGGGCGTCTATCGGCTCCCCAATTTACCTACTCAACGACCTTATCCGGCTGGATGAGCTCCTCGTAGTAGCTGATATGCTCACGCGCGTCTTCAATCTCGGGCAGCAGGAAGTTGTAGATGACTTCGATGATCATCGTGGCGCTGATCTTGGAGAAGGCAAAGTCGCCCGTCGTCAGTAGCGCTTCGTGGTTGACGGTATTAAAAGTGTAGTCTGCCAGGCGCGCGAGTGGGGATTTGCTGTCGCTGCTGATGACGACTACGGTTGCGCCGCAGTCGCGAGCCGCTTTTGCCATGCGATTCAGTCGGCGCGATTTGCCGGAGTTTGAGATTAGCACGATGACGTCACCCGGGCGCAACGTGAGCGCAAAGCCGATTGATGTCTCGCTAATGGTACTCGTCATGCAGCGCAGGCCCAGCTGCGAAAACTTAAATGTCGCGTCGAGCGCGACCGCGTTTGTATTGCCCACGGCGGCGAACTCAATAACGCCGGCATTCTTAAGCGCGTGTACAACTGCGGCCAACGTGTCGTGATCAATGCCGTCGATGGTCGCATTAAGCTCACTCACCTTGGCGGCGAGGATATTTTTAAGGCTCTGCTCCATGTTGTCGAGTGAGACCTCGTCGGTCAGGCCCTCGTTGCGCTGACTCTCTAAGTCGCGCGCCAACGAAAACTGAAAGCTGCGGAAGCTGCCAAAGCCCAGCTTGCGGCAGAAACGCGAAACGGTCGCCTCGGACGTGGCGGCAGCGCGCGAGAGCTGAGCGGCCGTGAGGCGTGGCGCCTCGGACTGGTGCTCCAATATATAGTCGACAATGCGCTGCTCGGACTCGCTGTATCCCTGATGGGTACTAATGAGGGAAAGTGCGCTCTTGCTACTATCGGTCATGGATGGCTCCTGGTTGGCATGAAAATCTAGCTTGATTTGCAATGCCATAGTATACGGGCATTTTCAATTACAAGATACACCTTGCCGTTTCAAGTGTTGATGGTAAACTTTCACTTGCCGTTTACGGTTATGAAAGAACCTTTCACCGGAGAATTGCGCCTTGTCTCTTCTCACGCGGACGGTAGGTTGGTATCTTTCAAGTGTGGAAAAACGCGCATCGAAGCGCGTGTAGGGGAGCGCCCGCGGGCGCTGTACTCAAGAAGGAGGGACACATGGCTAAGTTTGACATCATCGCCGCGACCGGTTGCCCGACCGGCATTGCGCACACCTTCATGGCGAAGGAGGCGCTGGAGAAGGCTGCTGCCGAGCGAGGTCTGACCATTAAGGTCGAGACTCATGGCCAGGTCGGCGTCGAGAACGAGCTCACCAAGAGCGAGATCGCCGGTGCCAAGGCCGTCGTCGTCGCAGCCGATAAGGATGTCCAGGCTGAGCGTTTCGCCGGTAAGCCCATGGTTTCCGTTGGTGTTTCCAAGGCCCTGTCTGTCGAGGCTGCTGGTAAGCTGATCGACCGCGCGCTCGCCGCCAAGGGCGACGACACGGTTGCCGCTGCCGCCGATGTCGAGGACGAGGTCGAGGAGAAGGAGTCCATCGGTCACGTCATCTACAAGCACCTCATGAACGGCGTCAGCCACATGCTGGTCTTCGTCGTTGCCGGTGGTGTTCTGACCGCCATTTCGTTCCTGTGGGGCATCACGTCCTTTGATTCGACGGCTGCCGACTACAACAGCTTTGCCGCGATGCTCAAGATTATCGGCGGTATCGCCATGAACCTCATGGTTCCGGTGCTCTCCGCTTACATCGCCGAGTCCATCGGCAAGCGCCCAGCGCTCGTCCCCGGTTTCGTCGCCGGTATGATTGCCATCCAGGGCCTGCCTGTTAACGCCGAGACCGGCATGATCGACGCCGGTGGCGCCGGCGTGGGCTTCGGCTTCCTGGGCGGCATCGTCGGTGGCTTCCTCGCCGGTTATGTCATCCTGCTGCTCGAGAAGGTCTTTGCCGGTCTGCCCAAGAACCTGGACGGCCTCAAGGCTATCTTCCTGTACCCGCTGTTCTCTACCGCCATCGTCGGTCTGGTCATGCTCGGCATTTCCGGCCCCATGGCTGCCATCAACACCGCCATGATGGACTTCCTCAAGGGCCTGTCCGCCTCTGGCGCCGTTGTCCTGGGTCTTGCCATTGGCTGCATGTGCGCCTTTGACATGGGCGGCCCGGTCAACAAGGCTGCTTACGTCACCGGTACCGCTATGCTCACCGAGGCTCTGGCCGCCGGTGTTGGCACCGACACTTACAACTTCGGCACCAACTTCATGGCTGCCGTCTCCGCCGCCTGCATCGTTCCGCCGCTGATCACCACCTTCGCCGTCGTCGTCGGCAAGAAGTATTTCAGCCAGGAGGATCACGACGCCGGTGTCGTCAACCTCATCCTTGGTTGCACCCACATCACCGAGGGCGCCATTCCGTTCATGACCAAGAACATCTGGCCCGTCATGCCCATCATGATGCTCGGTTCCTCTATCGCTTCGATCCTGACCATTATGTTCAACGTTCACGATCCGGCGCCTCACGGTGGCTTCCTGGTCCTGCCCGTTGTCGAGAACGGTCCGCTGTGGGTTCTCGCGATCCTCATCGGCGCTGTGGTCGGTGGCATCCTGTTCGTGGCCTTCAAGAAGTACGACTTCGAGAAGAACCAGAAGGCCGCTCCTGCAGCCAAGTCGGTTGAGGCTCCTAAGGCCGCTGCCGTCGAGGCCCCCAAGGCCGAGGCTGCCGACTTCGTGAAGGTCGAGAATGTCTTTGTCGCCGAGGACTTCGCTTCCCGTGACGAGGCTCTGAGCTTCGTTTCCAACCAGGCTGTCAAGGCCGGTATCGCCAGCGACGCCGACGCCGTGATGAACGCCTTCCTGGCCCGCGAGGCCGAGGGCACCACGGGCATGATGGAGGGCTTCGCCATCCCTCATGCCAAGTCCGACGCCATTTCCGAGGCTGCCGTCATCGTTGTCAAGGACGAGTCCGGCGTGACCGGTTGGGACACCATGGACGGCGCTCCCGTCAACGTTGCCATCGCCCTGCTCATCCCGGGCGCTCAGGCTGGAACCACGCACCTCAAGATCCTGTCCAAGGTCGCCGAGGCGCTTATGGACGAGGACTTCCGTGCCACCGTCAAGGGTTCCACCGACGCCGCCGAGATCGCCAAGACGATCAACGCCCGCCTGGTCTAATCCACCAGCTCGCGAATAACATCGCCCCCTGTATATAAGGCGGAGTCCCTCTCCAGGGCCTCCGCCTTTTTTCTATCCCTCCCATAAGTTGCGGTGAAATAGGGACTGTTTAAACGGTTCAACCCCAAATTCAGTCCCTATTTAACCGCAACTTATAAAAGGGCATAGAGAGGGCCGCCTGTCGAGTCTTTGTTGCGAACAGGTCATCAGCCAGAATTCCGTTCGCACGATATTACTCTGGACCGACCGAGTTTCCGCAGCTCGCCCGCCCGGCGAGCAAGCGGACGACAAACACATCTGTCCAATAATTCGTCTGAAACATAATGAAAAACCGTTTGATGTGAGTTAATATAAAGAACGTCGTGAATCTGACTCCTGCCACATGCATGACAGGGGTTAAACACAAAAAGGAGTCAATTATGGTTTCTGAGAAGGCTACCCTCGTTAATCCTCAGGGTCTGCACATGCGTCCGGCTGGTCTGTTCGCCTCCACCATGGGCAAGTACGCCTGTGACGTGACGGTCGTCACCCCCGAGAAGGAGGTCAACGGCAAGTCCCCGATGGCCCTCATGGCTGCTGGTATCCCCTGCGGTACTGAGGTCGAGGTCAAGTGCGACGGCGCCGACGAGGCCGAGGCTTTGGCTGCTGCCATCGAGCTCATCAAGAGCGGTCTTGGCGAGTAGAACTCAAACGGGTCGCATGTTGAACAACTAAGTTCATATTTGGGGGCGCAGTGACCTGTTGTAAGGTAACTGCGCTCTTTTGTCATGGATATGGCAAAACGCTTTATCACATGACACGGAGAGAGGAATGGGAATGTATCAGGGAGTCAACGCTTCCGAGGGCATCGGTATCGGCACCGTCATGGTCGCCGTCGATCCCGACTTGACGTTTGAGCCGCACGAGGTTGCTGATTCGGCAGCAGAGAAGGAGCGCTATCAGTCCGCTCTTTCGGTCTTCTGCGAGAAGACCCAGGCTCAGGCCGACCACATGAAGGAGACGGTGGGCGAGGCCGAGGCCGAGATCATGAGCGGACACATTGTCCTGGCTCAGGATCCGGGTATGACCGACGCCATCAACGCCGCCATTGACGGCGGTACCTGCGCCGAGCAGGCGCTCATGGACACCTCGACCATGTTCGAGAACATGTTCCTGTCCATGGACGACGAGATGTTCCGTCTGCGCGCGGCCGACATCGCCGACATCCGCACCGGTATTCTGGCCGAGCTGCTGGGCAAGGAGGTCGTCGACCTCTCCGTCCTGCCCGAGAACACCGTCGTTGTCGTGCACGACCTCACGCCGTCCATGACCGCCACGATCGATAAGGCCCACGTTGCTGGTATCGTCACCGAGACCGGTGGCCGCACGTCGCACTCCGCGATCATTGCGCGCGCCCTCGAGATCCCGGCTGTCCTTTCGGTTTCCAACAGCTGCACCGCGCTGCGCAACGGTATGACCGTTGTCGTCGACGGTGGCAAGGGTATCGTCGAGGCCGATCCCGACGAGGAGACGCTTGCTGCCTACACCGCCAAGGCCGAGGCCTTCGCTGCCGAGAAGGCAGCCCTCGAGGCCTTCCGTGGCAAGCCGTCCGTGACTGCCGATGGCATCAAGAAGATCATCGCCTGCAACATCGGTAACCCCGATGACGTGCCCAACGCGCTCGATCACGACGCCGAGGCCATCGGTCTGTTCCGCTCCGAGTTCCTGTTCATGGACTCTGCTGAGCTTCCTTCCGAGGAGGAGCAGTTCAACGCCTACCGCAAGGTCGCCAGCGCGCTCAAGGGCGCTCCGGTCATCATCCGCACGCTCGATGTGGGTGGCGACAAGGAGATTCCGTATCTGCACATGGTCAAGGAAGATAACCCCTTCATGGGCTTCCGCGCTGTGCGTTACTGCCTGGCCAATCCCGACCAGTACAAGGTCCAGCTCCGCGCTCTGCTGCGCGCTAGCGCCTTCGGTGACGTCAAGATCATGATCCCGCTCGTCACCTGCGTCGAGGAGGTCTTGGCTGTCAAGGAGCTCGTCGAGCAGTGCAAGGCCGAGCTGACCGAAGAGGGTCGAAAGTTCAACGAGAACATCGAGGTCGGCATTATGGTCGAGACGCCCGCCGCTTCGCTGCTCGCAGATCGTCTTGCCGAGGTCGCCGACTTCTTCTCCATCGGCACCAACGACCTGATCGGCTACACCATGTGCGCCGACCGTGGCAACGACACCATCTCCAACCTGTACCAGGTGTACTATCCCGCCGTGCTCCGCTCGCTCAAGAACATCATCGAGAGCGGCGTGAAGGCCGGCATCATGGTCGGTATGTGCGGCGAGGCCGCTGCTGATCCGCTGCTCGAGCCGCTGCTGATCAGCTGGGGCTTGGAGGAGTTCTCGATGAGCGCTCCGTCGATCCTGCGCGCCCGCAAGACCATCAGCCAGTGGACCAAGGCCGAGTGCGACGAGCTCGCCGAGAAGGCACTCGCCTGCAACACCGCCGCCGAGGTCAAGGCACTGCTCGAGTCCGCAGCTCGCTAATTTGGTATCAGAGGTAACCGCGTGGTTGGAATGGGCCGGCCACGCGGCCCTCACATATACAGGGGGTACTGTAAATGTTCTACACGCTAACCGCTAACCCGGCTGTCGACATGACGGTTTCGAGCTCTCCGCTCGAGCCCGATGAGAACGTCCGCACCGGCTCGGCCAGCTACACGGCTAACGGCAAGGGCCTCGACGTGTCCTTCGCCTTTAAGAAGATGGGCGTCGACACCGTCGCGCTCGGCTTCTTCGCTGGCTTCACGGGCAAGTTCATCGTCGAGGAGGTCATGAACCTGGGTTGCCTCTGCCGCCCGGTTTGGACCGACGGTATCACGCGCATTAACACCTACGTCAACGATGGCCAGCACGAGTACGGCATCCTTAACCCGGGTGCTCCGATCACGCCGCAGCACCAGGAGGAGCTCTACAACATCCTGGACACCGCGGGCGATCTTGAGTGCCTAATCGTCTCCGGCTCCGTGCCTCCCAAAGCTACGCCCGACTTCCTGGCTCAGGTCATGGAGCACGCTCAGGCTCGTGGCGCCGACGTCGTCCTGGACCTTTCCTCCGACAAGCTCAAGGAGCTCGCTCACAAGAAGCCGCTGCTCATCAAGCCGAACCATCATGAGATGAAGGCCATCTTCGGCGTGCCGGTCGACACCGACGACGAGGTTCGCGTTGCCATGAAGATGGCTCACGACGCTGGCGTTCAGAACGTGCTGCTCACCCGTGGTAGCCGCGGCGACGCTTACTTCTCCAACGGCGAGGACATCTGGTACGCCAAGCGTGAGTTCAACATCAAGCTGGTTTCTTCCGTCTGCGCCGGCGACTGCACCCTCGCTGCGTTCCTGCACAAGTGGTACAGGGATCGCGACAACGTCGAGGAGGCCATGAAGCTCGCTATGGCCACCGGCGCCAACGTTGCCGAGTCCGTCGGCATCGGCGACTTCGGTCACGTCGACGAGTACAGCAAGCGCGTTGCTGTCCGCAAGCTCGATCGTCAGTAATCGAAACGCGACATATTCGTGCGCATGCGGCGCCCCGGTTTCGGCCGGGGCGCCTTTTTTGTTCCGCCATGGGGGAGAGATGTCCTGCCGTACTTCATCGCTTCCACACCGTTCACCGAGTTGTCCTAGCCTTTTACCGATGCGTGGAATATACTTTCATTAACACGTTGCTTCGTGAAAGGAACATTCATGATTTACACGCTCACTGCAAATCCCGCCATTGATTACAACATCGCCTGCGACGGCCTTGACGCCAACACCGTCACGCGTACCCGCAATGCCGTCTACACGCCCAACGGCAAGGGCCTCAACGTCTCGTTTACGCTCGACCACTACGGCGTCGACACCACGATCCTTGGCTTCTTTGCCGGCTTCTCGGGTGAGTTTATCGTTAAGGGCGCCGAGGCCCTGGGCGTGCCCGTCAAGCCCGTGTGGACTGACGGCATCACGCGCGTCAACGTGTTCCTCAATGCCGGCCCCGACACCGAGTACAACATGGTCAACGCCGGTGCCGCCATCAACGAGGCCAACGAGCAGGAGATGTTTGAGCTTATCGATTCGCTCGATGACATGACCTGCCTGGTCATCAGTGGCTCGCTGCCTCCCAACACTTCCGAGGGCTTCTTGGCCGAGGTCCTGCGTCGTGTCAAGGCCAAGGGGGCCGAGTTCGTCCTCGACATCTCGAGCCATCAGCTGGCAGACCTCATTGCTCTGGAGCCGCTGCTGATCAAGCCCAATGATGACGAGCTGCTCGACATCTTTGGCATTAAGGTGAGCGGTGGCGACGATGAGTCCGTCAAGGGCGCTATGGCCGAGCTTCATGCCAAGGGCGCCAAGAACGTGCTGCTGACCCTTGGTGGCGCCGGTGCGTACTTCTCCAACGGCGAGCATATCTGGTTTGCCAATCGCACCTTCGACGTCAAGCTGCTGTCGACGGTGTGCGCCGGCGATTCCTCGCTCGCTGCCTTCCTGTGCGTATGGCACGACGCCCCCGAGCGAGTCGAGGATGCCCTGCGCCTTTCGATGGCCACCGGCGCCAACGTGGTCGAGTGCCCCGGCTTGGGCGATTTTGCCAAGGTGGATGAATACAAGAAGCATATCGAGGTCCGCCAGGTCTGCTAGTTCCGGCACCTTGCCTGAATAGTTTGATTATTTCGCATCCGTCTTAGACTAGGACGGATGCGTTTTTGTTTATCGGACTTGCGTGTGCAGTGGAGGCTGTTTCTTGCTAGACTTCTTGCAGACGCAATCGATAGCCAATTTGATAGTCGCAGGAGGCCATAGGCATGTGCAATGTTTCGCTCAACGGTACTCAACCGTCCGATGCGTCCCTGCGCGTCCTGCGCGCGCTTGAGGCGGCTGGTCTTGAGGCTTGGTACGTGGGCGGTTGGGTGCGCGACGCCCTGATGGGGTACCCCAGCCACGATGTTGATATGTGCTGTAGCGGCCTGTGGCAGGAGTCCAAAGCGGCGCTCGAGGCCGCCGGCATCGCGGTTGTGGAGTCGGGCATTAAATTTGGCGGAATCACGGCTATTTCCGATGGCGAGCGTATCGAGGTCACCACGTACCGTCTGGATGGCTTTTACACCGATGGTCGTCATCCCCAGAGTGTGGAGCGTGCCGCCTCGCTCGAGGACGATCTGGCGCGCCGCGACTTTACCGTCAATGCCATGGCCTGGCATCCCGAGCGCGGGCTTGTCGACCGCTACGACGGACAGGGTGACTTGGAGCGCAAGCTGATTCGCGCTGTCGGCGATCCCAAGCGTCGCTTTAACGAGGACGCCCTGCGCATGCTGCGTGCGGTGCGCTTTGCCTGCCGTCTGGACTTTATGATTGAGCCCGAGACCAAGCGTGCGCTTGCCGAGTGCGCGCCGCTGCTCGATGCCGTGGCGCGTGAGCGTGTGGGTATTGAGCTCGAGGGCATTCTTTCGACCGGTCATGGGGGAGACGCGATGCTTCGCTATCCCGAGCTCATCTGTGCCGCTGTGCCCGAGTTGGCAGCGGGTCGCGGGTTTGATCAGCGCAGTGTCTATCATGCGTTTAACGTCTACGTGCATATCGCCCGTGTGCTGACGGTGGCGGGGGAGCTCGCGCTGTGTGACGGCGTCGCGCCCTCGTCGAGCCTTATGTGGGCGGCGTTTTTGCACGATGTGTCCAAGCCCGAGTGCTTCACGGTCGACCATGCCGGTAGCGGACACTTCTACGGTCATCCCGAGCTCGGCGCCAAGAAGGCGCGCGTCATTATGGATCGCCTGGCGCTCTCGCACGACTTGGTGCGCGACGTGTGCCTGCTCATCAAATACCATGACAAGCCGCTGCGCCCCGAGCGCTCCTGTCTGCTCAATATGATGCGCGCGCTTTCGGGTGAGGGCGTCGACACGGCCCGCCTGATTGACGAGCTCATGGACCTTAAGCGTGCCGACACACTTGGCAAGGCCCCGTCGTGCTTCTATTACGTTGAGACGATTGAGGAGATGCGCGCGATGGCGCACGAGCTGCTGAGGGCGGGGGAGCCCTATACGCTCAAGATGCTCGCCATCAACGGCGGCGACCTGATCCGTGCTGGAGTCAAGCCCGGGCCGGAACTGGGGCAGCTTCTCAACTCCGCCCTCGACGCCGTGATCGAAGACAACATTCCCAACGATCGCGAAGCTCTTTTGGTCCATCTCAACTTGAATTAGCTACCTAGTTTACCTGCGTGTTCCATAACCTGCCGACAATTTTTCGGCAATTTGGAATTTCTTCTTGCGCTGACGTTTTTTGTCCCGTAATATATTTCCTCGCAGCACGGCAGTGCAGATGTCATGTGGCCCGTTCGTCTAGCGGTTTAGGACGCCGCCCTCTCAAGGCGGAGATCACCAGTTCGAATCTGGTACGGGCTACCACTTCTTTTCTGCTGAGGCTTATGGCCCGTTCGTCTAGCGGTTTAGGACGCCGCCCTCTCAAGGCGGAGATCACCAGTTCGAATCTGGTACGGGCTACCACGCATCTGATACCCGGACTTCCTATGGAAGGCCGGGTTTTTTATTTTCAAACAACCGTCTGCAATTCCCGTTTGAACCAGAGCTTTGCGTTCTGCCTATGGCCCTTACGGGTACAATATCCAAGATATTTTGACTGTTAGAAGGAGTCTCATGACGGAGTCCTCTCAGCATACGTCTAAGCCCCAGGTCGAGGTTGAGGCCTCGGGCGGAGATGACAATAAGAGCGCACGCCGCGGCGCCATCTTTATCGGCGTCGTGCTGGTAGGTTATATCGTCTATCTGGTGGTAACCGGGCAGATGGGGCAGTTCTGGGCCGCTATGTCGAGCGTCCAGGCGTCATGGCTCGTTGTCGCGTGTCTTTGCATGTTCATGTACCTGTTCTTTGGCATTGTGGCCTATGCGATCGCCGTCTGGCTCGATCCCAATTCGCCCGTCGGCATCCGCGACCTGATCTCGGTCGAGGCGAGTGGCATCTTCTTTGGCAACCTGACGCCCATGATGATGGGCTCCACCCCGGCTCAGATCTATCGCCTGACCAAGGCCGGCCAAAACGTGGGCGAGGCCGGCGCCACGCAATTCACGCGTTTTATCGTGTACCAGTTTGGCCTCGTTGCCTGGGGCGCTATCCTACTGCTTGCTCGCATGCCCTTTTTTGCCGAGCGCTATGGCGACATGACGCTGCTGTGCGTCTTTAGCTTTGGTGGACACTGCTGCATCTTGCTTGGCATCTTCGCCGTCGCGCTCATGCCTAAGACCGTCACGCGCGTCGCCCATTGCATCATCAATTGGCTTGAGCGCATTGGTGTCTCGGCCACTAAGATCGAGGGATGGCGCACGTTTGTCGATGGCGAGATCTACTCCTTCTCCGAGAAGTTCAAGCTTTCGGCCGGACATTTTTCTTCCATGCTGCTCACGGTGGTCATCACCATGCTGCAACTCGCGTTTTTCTACCTCGTGCCGTATTTCCTGATGCTTGCCTTTGGCCACCACGAGGTCGACTTTTTCTCGGTCATGGCCGCGAGCGCCTTTGTCCAGCTGCTGAGCTCTGCGGTCCCCCTGCCCGGTGGAACTGGTGGCGCTGAGGGCGGCTTTGCATTGTTCTTGGGTCATTTCTTTGGGTCGGCTTCGACCGCTGGCTATCTGCTGTGGCGCCTCATTACGTTTATTGCGCCGACCATTTTGGCTGCGCCCCTGCTGGGCCTTAAGAGCGCCCACAACGAGAGCATCCATGCGCGCTGGGATCGCGTGATGCGCAAGCTCGGCCGCACGCCTCAGACGCCCTCTACGCCCACTAAGCCGCACCCCGCGAATGCTGTTACTGTTGATCCCAAGAAGCAGGCTCAGAAGGCTTCTGGGACCGCTAAGCCGGCTCATAAAGCCTATGTTCGCCAGACAGGCGATGGTATTCGCGTATCTCCGTCGGCACTCAATAAGAAGAAGCACCCTAAGTCGCAATAGGGCAGTCGTGCGTTCTTCATGATGCGAGGCATATTTGTGCTGTATGGGGGATAATCCTCTTACGTAGATTATCTCTCATCTGTTGATGAACGCTCGCATATCGAAGGGACACGCCCATGGCAACCAACAAACCGCGTCTTGATCGTCGCATCGTTCGCAGCCGTAATGCCATCCTTTCGGCTTTCGAGCACCTGCTCATGGAAAAGCCGCTGGCAGACATTACGGTGAGTGCCATCGCGCGCGAGGCCAATGTCGACCGCAAGACCTTTTACGTTCACTTTGGTACGGTTGACGGCCTGCTTGATGCCATTGCCGCCGATGTGGTGGAGATGATTGTCGACTCGGTCGAGAAAACGCTTGCTTCCATGGACGGCGACACCAATGAGCGCGCTCTTGGCGCGGCGGCGACCTTCTTTAAAACCGTTAACGAGGCACTGTGCAACAACTTGGTGCTCAATCGTCAGCTGATCGAGAACATTCCGCTCGATGATTTTATGGCTCGTCTTCGTGCGCCGCTCGAGCACGAGATTGCCGAACGCGATCTGCTGCCCCAAGGTCTCAAGGACGAGATGTTCGACTACTATCTGGCGTTTTTGCTGTCGGGTATTATCGGTATCTATCGCACGTGGGCGCTGTCTGACGGCTCGGTTCCTATCGAGCGCGTCTCTGGGGTCGCCAACGATCTGACTCTCAATGGTCTGTCGAGTCTGGAATCTCGCTTGGATTAGGCTTAGTTGGGCTCGTCGGCGTGGAAATTCCTGTTCACGAGGTTCTCTGGCGCCTTGTAGACCTCGCCGTGTAGGAGCTGTAGCCTGAGGATCCTTAAAAGAAAGTCCAGTTTATCCTTCCCACTCCAATTTGGAATCCTCCAATGCGCCTCCGCACGCTCGCATGACCTCGATACCATGTGAGCGTGCGAACTCGACGAGTTCTGCGTTGCGGGCGTTTATGGTGCCGAAGGCGGCGGGGCACACGATAAGGCGCGCACAGTGGACGAGGAGCTCTTTGGCGTGGGCTATGGTTTTATCCCCGATAGGCTCGAAGGCGCGCTCGGCCACGCATTCCGCCGCCAGGTCGCGCGCGAGTTCACAGTCGATGTCCCCTTCGTGCAGAACGCCCGCGTAGAACGCCTTGCCCTGCCGGATGAGCTGGCGAAACACAGCCGACCCCGTACCCGCGCCGGCGATGACGAACGTGTGCGCATCGCCGTGCGGGCGCCCAATTTCCACGCTGCCGAAGCGCTCGTTGAAGGTGCCATGTTGAAGGCCGTAGAGCTCGTCAATCGTCTCGCGCGTGAATATGTCCTCGGGTGCGCCGGCGCGGAAGACCCGGCCGTCCTTCACGCAAATCACCTTGTCGGCGCTTTTCTGCGCGAGCTCGAGTTCGTGGATGGACATGATGACAGCAACATTCCGCGATTTCGCAAGGTGGCGAAGTATTCGCAGCAGGTTGATCTGGTAGCGGATATCGAGATACGACGTGGGCTCGTCGAGCACGAGCACGCGCGGATCCTGCGCGATGGCGCGTGCGAGCATGACGCGCTGGCGTTGCCCGTCGCTTATCTGCATGAAGTCGCGCTCGGCGAGCTCTTCCACATGTGCGGTTTTCATGGCCTCGTCGACCCGACTATGGTCGTCGGGCGAGAGTGTGCCCATTCGCCCGGTGTAGGGATGCCTTCCCGCCTCTACGATATCGCGGCAGGTGAGGAGCTCGGTCCGGGGTCGATCTGTCAGCATAACGGCAAGGTTCCTTGCGAACTCCGCCGTCTTCCATCGGGAAATCTCCCGCCCGTCGAGCTCGACCGCGCCGGCAAGCGGTGCCAGATGGCGTGTGATGGTTTTCAAGATGGTCGACTTGCCCGAGCCGTTCGGCCCGATGAGCGCCACGACGTCGCCCGCGCGAACCTCCAGCTCGACGCCTTCGACTACGACCTTCTTGTCGTAGCCCGCCGACAGGTCGCTTATGCGGAAAAGCGGCGCTCCGTCAGCCTTCGTTGCGACCGGGGTTTCGAGGTTCGACTCCGCGCGGAGCGTTTTGGGCCGTGGCACGAATTCCCCCATCTACCTCACCCGCTTCTTCAACATGAGTGCGATAATCACCGGCGCGCCGAAGATGGCGGTGACGGCGCTGATGGAAAGCTCGACGGGGGAGAACAGCGTGCGCGCGATCAAATCGCAGCCCGCGCAGAAGATGGCGCCTCCCAAGAAGCATGCAGGAATCACGCGGATGGGCTTCGACGACTTCAGCGCCGACTTAACGAGATGCGGAACCGCGATGCCTACGAACGACACTGGACCAGCGAACGCGGTCACGCAGGCGGAGAGCATGCTCGCTAGAAGGACGAGCACCACGCGGAAGCGTGCGACGTTCACGCCGACGCTTTTCGCGTAGGCTTCTCCCAGCTGGAAGGCGGAAAGGGGCTTCGATATCGCGAATACGCATGCGCTCACGGTGATCACCACGACCGCGATGACCGCGATGTCGTCCCAGCTCGAACCCGAGAAGCTACCCAAAGACCAGTTGTGCAGGTTCACGATGGACTGGTCGTCGGCGAAGGCGATGAGAAAGTTCGTCGCCGCCGAGCAGATGTATCCCACCATGACGCCCGCCACGATGAGCATGGCCATGGAACTTATGCGCCGTGCGATGAGGAGCACGAAGCCGATGGTGATAAGCGAGCCCAGAAACGCTGCGGCCACCATGGCCGGCGAGGACATGGCCTGGTTCGCGCCCAGAAGTACGATCATCGTAAGCGCGACGACGAACTTTGCGCCCGAGGAGACGCCCAAGATGAACGGGTCAGCTATGGGGTTGTTGAAAAACGTCTGCAGCAGGAACCCGGAGAGCGAAAGTGCCCCGCCGAGAAGCACGGCTGAAAGCACGCGCGGCAGGCGAATCTCCCAGATGATCTGGCTTTCCATGGAATTGGCCGCGCCGCCCGAAAGGATGCCGGGGATGTGGTCTGCGGGCACGAGCACGCTCCCGATGCACAGGTTGGCCCCGACGAGCACGATGAGGGCAACAGCGAGCAGCGCCGTCACGACGCGACACCGCGCGGCGCGCCCCGATTCGTCGTATGCTATGGAAAGCCGGCTTCTCATGGCGCTACCCGAGCTTCCTCAGATAATGGAAGCCGCTCGAGTCATCGCCGGTGAACGCCCCGTGCAGCTCGTCGATAATGTCGGCGGTAGAAGTCATCTGCTGGTACATGTCGGCGCTTGTGACCCAGACGTTGCCGTTCTTCACGGCTTTGAACTGCGACAATAGCGCGTTCTTGCCTACGAAGTCGTTCAAGGTGGCAACCGATTCGTCGATGGTGCCGTTGTAGACGATGATGTCGGCATCCTTCGCCGTCGCGTAGAAGCGCTCCATTTCGAGCGTTACTGACGAACCTGACGTCGACGCCGTCTGCGCGTCATCGAGCGCGTAACTGCCGCCTGCAAGCTCGATCATCTGCGCCACGTAGTCGCCCGCCCGCCGCGTGACGGCGGCCCCGTTCGAGTTAATGTAGAAATACGCCACGGTTTTACCTGACGACGCGAGCCCCGACGTTTGCTCGACGCGGGCCTTCTGCTCGTTGAACAGGTGCGCGGCCTCGTCTTCCTTGTCGAACAGGACGCCGAAAAGCTTAATCCACTCGACGCGCCCGAGTGCTTCGGGCTCGCTCGACGACTGTTCGGTGAGCACGACGAGCCCGAGTTTCTGCAGCTTTTCCTTCACATCCGGTGTGTGGTTGATCATGGTGTTCTCGATGGCGAGCGTGCAGCCCGAGGCCGATATTCGCTCGTAGTCGGGCGCGCTGTACTTGCCGCCGTAGGCGATCGCCCCACTTTCGAGTGCGCTTTTGAAGCCCGCGACCGAGCAATCGTCGGCCTTCGTGCCCGACATAATGATATTGTCGTTCGCATCGAGCGCGTCGACCAGGCACATCGTCGCCGACGACACGAGGTACACCTTGTCGGCGGGGCGCCTTATGACCGCGATGTCGGAGCTCAACCCATCAGGTACCTTTGCATTTTGCGGCACCACGAGGAAGCGCTCCCCGTTCGAAATGCAGATAAGCCGCAGGCCGCCTTCGTACTCGTCGACAGTGAAGTGCTCGGCGTATTCAAGCTGAAGCGTCCCCGTCGGCTTCCAGCCGCAGCCCAAATCGGCGTTGTGGAAGTCGGCCGCGGCGTTTGAAGCCGTTCCCGCAGGGGAGCCGCCGCTTGCTTCGTCGCCCGATTTCTCCTTCATGGTGGATGAATCGAAGTGGAGCGTGTAGTCGATGGTGTGCGGCGTTGACATGGCGACGGTCTCGGCCGACACGGCGATGTCCTCGTCGAGCGTGACGGGTATCTCGAACGTGGAGTTGCCGCCGTCGTTTACGGGCGCGTAGTCCACGCCGTTGACGGTCATCTTGTCGTAGTTCGAACTCGACCAGGTGATGGTCGCGGTGTAGGTGTCGCCATCCTTCACAATTGTGGTGGGTGAGGCGATGCTTGCGCGCCCTGACCCGCCGGAGAGCGAGACGCTCACAGTGTATTCCTGAGAGCCTGCCGTGCCACCGGTCGCGTTCGGGCTCGCACTGCACCCCGCGAAGGGAAGCGCGAACAGGGCGACGAGAACGCAGGCGATCGCGCGCACCGCGATGCTGCGACGCTTCCTGCTTTCCCCCTTGGGAAGAATCGACCGCATGGCGTTACTTCAGTGCGTCGGCGCGCAGATCGACGCCGGCGGATTCGAACACGAGCGTGCGGTCGTACCACTGCTCTTTTCTAATACTCCACGCGGCGCAGGCGGTGTCCTCGTCGAGCGCTTCAACGGGCACGTCGTAGGTGTACTTGCCTTCCGCGTTTTCCACATAGGGGATGAAGTCGGCCTCGCTCGCGGCGGCAGCCTCGTCGCCCGTGCCCATGAAGAGCTTGCCGTAGCCCGTGCCGGAAAGCGTCATCACGCAGTGCATGGAGCCGTTTTCCACGATGAGCTGGGCGTCCACAATCCTGAACATGTTCGAGCTGGAATCTACGGTGATCGGATAGGTGCCGTCGGCCACCTTGTCGGCGGTGATGGGGGCAGCGCTTGCGCCCTCGGGCGCATCGGCCGCCTGTTCGGTCTTTTCCTGGGAATCGGCATCGCTTGCCTTTGCGATGTCGATTGAATTTCCGCCGCAGCCGGCGAGCGAGAACGCGAAAAGCGCCGCTGACAGGGCGAAGGCGAGGGTTTTCTTCAACATGGAGGGGGATCCTTTCAATCGCTTCGACCGCCCGCGCCGTGCGGTGGGCGGGCGGGATGCGAATGCAACGGGCATGCGCCGTCAGTCGGGGAAGGCGCATGCCCGTTGCACGGGGACGCGACCGGCGCCCCCGTGCGCGGCGAGTTTACAGCTTGGCGATGGCGTCGTCCACGTGCGCGACGTAGATGTCGTCGACCGCGACGTTCTGTCCCAGACCCTGAAGCAGGCACGTCACTTCGAAGCCGGCGGCCACGAACTTCGCAGCCCAGCTGTCGGGGTCGGTCTCGTCTGCCATGTCGTTGTTCGCGTGGTCGCCCGCGACCACCATGAACGGCGCGAGCACGGCCTTCTTGTAGCCTGCGGCGCTCGCGGCGGCGATAACATCCTCGCAGGTCGGTTCAGCCTCGACGGTGCCGACGAAGAACTGCGTCAAGCCCTCGTTCTTAAACACTTCCTGCATCTTGGCATAGTCGGCGTTGGAATCGGCTTCGGTGCCGTGGCCCATGAGGCACAGCGCCGTCTTGCCGTCGTCGAAGGACGCCATGTTCTCCTTAATGGCTGCGGCCACCTTCTTGTAGTCGTCGTCGGAGGTGAGCAGCGGGTCGCCGAGCGAGATCTTGTCGAACTTGTCAGCGTACTTGTCGAGCTCGTCTTTCACGTCGGCGTATTCCAGGCCAGCCATGAGATGCGTCGGCTGCACGACGATTTCCTTCACGCCGTCTTCCACGCAGCGGTCGAGCGCCTCGGTCATGTTGTCGATCGTGATGCCGTCGCGCTTCTTCAGCTTGTCGATGATGATCTGCGCGGTGAAGGCGCGGCGGATGTCGTAGTCCTGCCAGTACTTCTCACGGATAGCGTCTTCGATGGCGCCGATGGTGATGTGGCGCGAGTCGTTGTAGCTCGTGCCGAAGCTCGTGACGAGGATGACCGGCTTCACGGCCTTCTCCTTTTCGCTCGATTTCTCGGAACTCGCGGAGGTGTTGGAGCAGCCCGCGAGCGCGACTCCGGCGAGCGCGACGGCTCCGGTTGACGCGGCGCTCATGAAGCCGCGGCGTGACATCTGTTCGGACATGGTTTTTCCTTTCCTCGGTTTGCCGGTCCCCCGGCGACAGTTGCTTGTCGGCACAAGCGAAAGAAAAGCGCACCCCTCGGGGTTCACAAGGAGCTAACGCCACGGCGATGCCGTGAGGAAAAGGCGAAGCAGTCTGGCTTGGGGCGTGAGGCGGTTCGCCCGCGCGTCCTATACAGTAATGTCCCTTGCCCAGGATTCCCACCTGGTTCCCTCCGCAAGCCAGCGCGGGCTGTGCGGGCGCCGCGCCGGTCATTTCCTTTTATCCGATTGTCATATGCTCGTTGCCGAATCTTTTACTATGATAGTGGGCACTTGTGAACGTGTCAAAGCCAGGGCGGGCGGCATTGCGCCTTCTGCCTGCGTATTTGCGCCGATTGTCGCCGCAGGCGCCGTGTTTTGCCCGCTGCGCGAATGGCGGCGTAAACGGTTGCGATGAGAAACGGGAAGGGAAGGCTCGGATGATTCATATCGTTGGCGCAGGTTCGGGCGCCGCCGACCTTATCACGCTTCGCGGGGCGCGTCTTCTGCGCGCGGCCGACGTGGTCGTTTGGGCGGGGAGCCTTGTGAACCCCGAGCTGCTCGCCGAGTGCAAGGAATCCTGCGTCGTCTACGACAGCGCGCACATGACCTTGGAGGAAGTGCTCGACGTGATGTGCGCGGCGGATGCGCGGGGCGAGGAAGTGGTGCGCCTGCACACGGGCGACCCGTGCCTGTACGGCGCCATCCAGGAGCAGATGGACGCACTCGACGCGCGCGGCGTGGACTACGAGGTGGTGCCCGGCGTGTCGAGCTTTTGCGGTGCCGCGGCGGCGCTTCGCCAGGAATACACGCTGCCGGGAATCAGCCAGTCGGTCGTGATCACGCGGCTTTCCGGGCGCACCCCCATGCCCGCGGGCGAGGGCATGCGCACCATGGCGGAAAGCGGCTCGACTATGGTCATCTTCCTGAGCTCGGGTATGCTCGCCGAGCTTTCCGCCGAGCTTTTGGCTGCGGGCCGCAGCTCCGACGAGCCGGCGGCGCTCGTGTACAAGGCGACCTGGCCTGAGGAGCGCGTGGTGCGATGCACAGTGGGCACGCTCGCCGATGCGGGCGCGCGAGAGGGCATCGACCGCACGGCGCTCGTGGTGGTGGGCCGCGTGCTCGGAGCTCGCGGCAGGCTTGCACACAACGGCGCGCAAGCGGAGTCGTACGAGCGCAGCAAGCTTTACGACCCTTCGTTTTCCACGGGGTATCGGAAGGCGAGCAGCTAGCGTGGCCTTCGAGCACTACATATATACCGGGACGACCCGCCTGCGCTGCGGCTACACCACGGGGAGCTGCGCCGCGCTCGCGGCGAAGGCGGCCTGCGAGATGCTCTTGTCACGAAAGCCCGTCGGCCTCGTGTCGATCGTCACCCCCGGCGGGCTGCCCGTCGAGGCGAACGTGGTCGACGCATGCATCGGCGAGGGGTGCGTCCAGTGCGCCGTGCGAAAGGACGCAGGCGACGATGCCGATGTGACTGACGGCGTACTCGTGTACGCGCACGTGGAACATGCGGGGTCGGGCACGGGTGCTGCGGGCAGCAAGGACGTGCCCGCGCGCGAATCGGAAGTTTCCGTCGATGGCGGCGTGGGCGTGGGGCGCGTGACATTGCCCGGGCTCGAGCAGCCGGTGGGGGCGGCCGCCATCAACGCGACGCCGCGCGCGATGATCACTTCGGCGGTGCGCGAGGTGTGCGCCGCGCACGGCTTTTCTGGAAATATTGCTGTGACGATTTCGGTACCCGAGGGTGTTGCCCTTGCCAAAAAGACCTTCAACCCGCATCTGGGGATAGAGGGCGGCATCTCCATCCTGGGCACGACGGGCATCGTCGAGCCGCGCAGCCTCGCTGCCTTGCGCGACAGCATCGTGCTCGAGATCCGGCAGCATGCGGCTATGGGGCGGCGCGGAGTCGTGCTCACGCCCGGCAACTACGGCGGGCAGTTCATCTCGGGGCATTTCCACCTAAACGGTGCGCCGGTGGTCTTCATCTCCAACTTTGTGGGCGATGCGATTGACTGCTGCGTTCGCGAGGGATTTACCAATGTCCTTTTTGTGGGACACATCGGCAAGTTGGTGAAGGTCGCGGGCGGCATCATGGACACCCATTCGCGTACCGCCGACTGCCGCGCGGAGATTCTGGCCGCCCACGCGGCCATGGCCGGCGCGGGCGCGAAGACCGTGCGCGAGATCATGTCGTCCGTCACGACCACGGCGGCGCTCGAGGTAATCGAGACCGCCGGCGTTGGGGACGCTGCGCGCGCCTCGCTCGCTGCGGCAATTGAGGACAGGTTGCGCCGCCGCGCGGCGGGCGCATGCGACATCGCCGCGGTCGTGTTCGACGCCGAGCGCCGCGAGCTTTTCCGCACGTCGGGCGCCGATGCAGTTATCGGGAAATTGGGGGCGACGTATGAGTAAAGGCGTTCTGTACGGGGTGCGCCGTGCAATCGGCTGGCCGGGGACGAAGGTGGTCATGAAGGCGCGCCGCTCGCTTGCGGACACGAAGCGCTTCCTTTGCGAGGAGGGTGCCTTCGACGGTGCCGAGCTTGTAGAGGACTGTGGGCTTCCGGGCGAGCGCGTGTACCGCTCGCTCGACGATGTGCCCGATCGGGGCAGCTACTTCTCGACGATGGTGGTGCGCTAGATGAGGGTTTCCTGCATAGCGTTCACTGAGAGGGGGTATGCGTTGGCGGTGCGCACCGCACACGCGCTTTCCGATTGCGCGCAGACAGGTGAAGACGACCCTGGCTGGGACGTTTCCGTTTCGCGCGGGTTCGGCGAGGGGAAGGCCGACCTGCGCGCATGGACGGCGCTCGCGTGGGAAGCGTCGGACGCGCTTCTGTTCGTGGGCGCGGCGGGCATCGCCGTGCGGGCGATCGCGCCGCATGTCGCCTCGAAGGCAAACGATCCCGCGGTTGTGGCGATCGACGAGGCGGGGCGCTTTGCCGTCCCGCTTTTGTCGGGGCATTTGGGCGGTGCGAACGAGCTTGCGCAAACTGTGGCACGCGCGGCAGGGGCCATCCCCGTCATCACCACGGCGACCGACGTCCGCGGCGTGTGGGCGGTGGATACGTGGGCGCGCTGTGCGGGGCTCGCCGTTTCGAATCCCGAGGCCATCAAGCGAGTGTCGGCGCGGCTGCTTTCGGGCGGGCGCGTGGCGCTCTATTCCGACATGCCGATTTCGGGACAGCCGCCTGAGGGGGTTGACATTGCGTCCGACCGCGCTCGGGCCGATATCGTCGTGTCGCCGTTCGCTGGCGCGAATGCAGGTGCGTCCGTTCGTGCGGCGGAGACAACGGGTGAGGTCGTGCCCGCCGGTGAGACGGGGAAGCCGGCGGGCGTGCGGGCGCAGGCGCCTGCGCCCGAGCCGCTTCGCCTTGTCGTGCCCTGCATCGTTGCGGGCATAGGATGCCGTCGCGGTGCGTGCGCCGAAGCGATCGAGGAGGCGTTTCTTCTCGCGTGCGGGCAGGTGGGTATCTCGCCTTCGGCCGTGCGCGAGGCGGCGACGATCGACGTGAAGGCGCACGAGGAGGGTCTGCTCGCCTTCTGCCGCGCGCGCAATATCCCGCTTGCGACGTATTCCGCAGAGGAGTTGTCGCAGGTCGAAGGCAGCGTTTCGCCATCTGATTTCGTGCGCGCGACGGTGGGGGTCGACAACGTGTGCGAGCGGGCAGCGCTCGCGGAGGGGGGCAAACTTATCTTCCCGAAGCTCGCTCACGGCGGCGTGACCGTCGCGTTTTCCAAGGTAACTATTAAACTTTCGTTTAAGGAGCGGTGATGGGAAAGCTCTTCGTGGTGGGAATCGGCCCGGGCGGCCCCGACGGCATGACGATTGCGGCTCGGCGTGCGCTCGAGGCGTCCGACGTCGTTGTGGGTTACACGAAATACGTGGAGCTCGCGCTCGCCGCCGTGCCCGACGCGGCGCATCTCGCGACGCCGATGATGCACGAGGTCGAACGGTGCCGCCTTGCGCTTTCGCGCACGCAGAGTGGAGAAGCCGTGGCGCTCGTGTGCAGCGGCGACGCGGGCGTGTACGGCATGGCGAGCCCCGTGCTGGAGCTTGCGGAGGACTACCCCGATGTAGACGTGGAAGTTATCGCCGGGGCCACCGCGGCTCAGAGCGGGTCGGCGGTGCTCGGCGCCCCGCTTGCCCACGACTTCGCGGTCGTGTCGCTCTCCGACCTGCTCACGCCATGGGAGGTCATCGAGCGCAGGCTCGCCGCCGTGGCGAACGCCGACTTCTGCATCTGTTTGTACAACCCGCGCAGCAGAAAGCGCGCCGACAGGCTCTCACGCGCGGCGAAGATTATGCTCGAATGGAAGGCCCCCGACACGCTCTGCGGCTGGGTGCGCAACATCGGGCGCGAGGGGCAGCAGTCGGGCATGTGCAGGCTCTCCGAGCTGGGGGAGATCGACGCCGACATGTTCACCACCGTGTTCGTCGGCAACGCGGATACGAAGCTCGTAGGCGGCCGTATGGTCACGCCGCGCGGGTATCGGGAGATTCCATGCGAAAGGTAACGATCATCGGGGCGGGGCCCGGAAACCCCGACTTGCTCTCGCGCGCGGCGCTCGACGCGATCGACATCGCCGACGTGGTCATCGGCGCTCATCGCGCGCTTGCCGGCATCGACGTGCCGCCCGACGTGGTGAGATGCGAGCTCGTGAAGACGGCGGACATCGTCGCCGCGCTCACCGATGCGGCGTCGTGGCAGCGCGCCGTGGTCGTGATGACGGGCGATGTGGGGCTGTTCAGCGGCGCGCGCCGCCTGGTGGAGGCGCTCTCCGGCGACGCGCAGGTGGACGTGCGCGTCATTCCCGGCATAAGCTCAGCGTCGTATCTCGCCGCGCGCCTCGGGCGTCCATGGCAGGATTGGCGCTTCGCGAGCGCTCACGGCGTGGCGTGCGACATCGTGGCCGAGGCCGAGCGCGCAGGTGAGCTCTTCCTCGTCACGTCGGGCGGGGAAGATCCCTCGCGGCTTTCGTGCGAGCTTGTGCAGGCGGGCTTCGGGGACGCGCGCGTGACGGTGGCCGAGCGCCTGTCGTACCCCGACGAGCGCATCACCTGCGCAACCGCAAGTGAAATCGCAGGTCAGACGTTCGACGACTTGAACGTGATGCTTATCGAGTTCGCAGGCGGCGCCGGGTCGCCTGCGAACTCCCGCTGGCCGTACGCTTCCTCGGGCATTCCCGACGAGCTCTTCATCCGCGGCGACGTTCCCATGACCAAGCAGGAGGTGCGCGCCGTCGCGCTCGCGAAGCTGCGCCTTACTGCGACCGACACCGTGTGGGACGTCGGCGCCGGCACGGGGAGCGTGTCGATCGAGGCGGCGCTCATCGCGCGAGCGGGGTCGGTATGGGCGGTCGAGCGCAACGCGACCGGCGTGCGGCTCATCCGAGAGAACGCGGATGCATTCGGGTGCGGCAACGTGCATGCGGTCCCCGGCGTCGCCCCCGAAGCGCTCGCGAAATTGCCCGTCCCCGACGCCGTGTTCGTCGGCGGGAGCGCGGGCGAGCTTCCCTCCATCGTGGAGGCGGCGCTTGAGAAGAACTCGCAGGTTCGCCTGTGCGTGCCATGCGTCACCGTTGAGACGCTCACCGAGGCGTGCGCGCTCCTCTCGGGTTCGCGCTTTAAGGGGTTCGAGGCGTGCCAGGTGTCGGCCGCCCGCGCCGAGGCTGTAGGCTCGCACCATCTTATGAAGGCGCAAAACCCCGTGTTCCTCGTCAGCGCGCGTGGTGCAGGTGGGGAAGGCGGCGCCCGGTGAGCACGTCCATCCCGCGCTTCATGGTCGCTGCGCCCTCGAGCGGGAGCGGCAAGACGGTCGTAACGTGTGCGCTCCTGCGCGCGCTCGCGCGCCGCGGCCTTGCATGCGCGGCCTTCAAATGCGGCCCCGACTACATTGACCCGCTCTTCCATCGCCGCGTCGTGGGCGCGCGCTCGGGGAACTTAGACGGCTTCTTCACTGACGCCCCGACGCTGCGCGCCCTGCTCGCACGCGGCGCCGCGGGCGCGGATGTCGCGGTGCTCGAGGGGGTCATGGGCTTCTACGACGGCTTGGCGCCCGGCGTGGCCGACGCGAGCAGCTACCAGGTTGCGCGCGACACGGAAACGCCGGTCGTTTTAGTGGTGAACGGGCGCGGGGCGTCTTTATCGCTCGCCGCCGTAATCCGCGGCATCGCCGAGTTCCTGCCTTGTGCGAACGTGCGCGGCGTCGTGCTGAACAAGACAAGCGCCGCTGCCTGCGCCTACGCGGCCCCTGCGATCGAGAAGCACACGGGCGTCGCGGTTTTGGGGAATATCCCCGCCGACGAGGCGTTCTCGCTCGAAAGCCGGCATCTGGGGCTTGTGACCGCCGACGAGGTCGAGCAGCTCTCAGCGCGCATCGACAAGATGGCCGAGCTGGTGGAAAAGAGCGTCGACGTCGACCGCTTGCTTGAAATAGCGGCGACGGCACCCGATATCCGCGAGGAACCTTACCGGTTGGGGCCGATCGCGGGCGCGCGGCCCATCGTCGCCGTCGCGCGTGACGAGGCGTTCTCGTTCTACTACGAGGAGAACCTGCGCGCGCTCGAGGACCTAGGTTGCGAGCTGGCCTTTTTCAGCCCCCTGTTTGATAGCGAGTTGCCCCGGGGGACAAGCGCCCTCTATCTGGGGGGCGGCTACCCGGAGCTCCATGTGCGGCAGCTCTCCGAGAACGCGCCGATGCGCGAGGCGGTGCGGCGCGCGGTGGAATCCGGCATGCCGACGGTCGCCGAATGCGGTGGGTTTCTGTACCTGCAGCGCGAAATCGCCGATAACGAGGGGCAGCGCTGGCCTGTTGCGGGCGCCCTTGAGGGCGCAAGCGAGAACGGGGGAAGGCTGTCCCGTTTCGGGTACGTGGAGCTCGCTTCCCAACGCGACGGTCTCTACGGGCCGCGCGGCACACGCATCCGCGCGCACGAGTTCCACTACTGGCAGTCCACCTGCCCGGGCGGCGACTTCTGGGCGCAGAAGCCTCGGCGCGACAAGGGCTGGCCGTGCATGACGACCACCCCGTCCCTGGTGGCGGGCTTCCCGCATGTGTACTATCCTACGAACCCCGACGTTGCGCGCGCGTTCGCGTCTGCCGCAGCGTCGTTCGCAGAGAGGAGACGGCATGGCTGAAGCAACCGAAACCGCGCTTGCCTGCATCCGCGAGGAAGTCGAGCGCGCGTTCTCGTCGGCGCCGGGTGCCGTGCTCGAAGCCGCGCTCTCCCGGATCGCGCCCGCAGACGAGTGCGCCCGCGCCGCCGCGTACGCCGCGTGGGACTCCATCGCGCACCCCTTGGGGGGATTGGGCGACTTTGAAGACGCCGTCGCGTGTATCGCCGCAGCTCAGGGGAGCGCCGAGGTGGCCGAGTTCCCCCGTGCGCTCGCGGTATTCTTCTCCGACAACGGGGTCGTTGCCGAAGGCGTGTCGCAAAGCGGGCAAGACGTGACGCGAGCCGTCGCGCGCAACATGTGCGAGGGGGCCACGAGCGCCTGCCGCATGGCGGCGTTCGCGGGTGCCGAGGTCGTGCCCATCGACGTGGGTATGGCCCGGGGCATAGAAGACGCGCGCATGGTGCGCGCGAACGTGCGGCGGGGGAGCGGCAACATCGCGCATGGCCCCGCTATGTCTCGTGATGGGGCCGTGCGCGCGATCGAGGTCGGAATCGCCGTCGCGTGCGGGCTTGCCCGCGCCGGCGTGCGCCTTCTCGCCGCGGGCGAGATGGGCATCGGCAATACGACCACCTCGGCGGCGGTGGCCGCAGTGCTCATCCGGGCGGACGCGCGGAGCCTCGTCGGGCGCGGCGCGGGGCTCTCGGACGCCTCGCTCGCGCGCAAGCGCGACGTGGTCGAACGTGCTATCGACACGAACTCGCCCGATCCCGTCGACCCGATCGACGTGCTCTCGAAGGTGGGCGGCTTCGACATCGCGGCGATGTGCGGCTTCTACCTGGGGGCCGCCGCCTCGAAGGCGCCGGCGCTCCTCGACGGGGTCATATCCTGCACGGCGGCCCTGTGCGCGGCGCGCCTGTGCCCCAACGCCTTGGGCTACCTCGTGGGCACCCACGCATCAAGTGAACCCGCAAGCCAGGAGCTCCTTCGCGAGCTCGGCATAAAGGCACCCCTCGACGCAGGCATGCATTTGGGCGAGGGCGCGGGCGCCATGGCGTATCTGCCCCTTCTGGATTCTGCGCTGCGCGTGTACCGGGATGGGAAGACGTTCACGGCGACTGGCATGGCTGCTTACGAGCATTTCGAGGCCGGGAAATGACGGTGACGCTCGTCATCGGCGCCGCCGCGAGCGGCAAGAGCGCCTACGCCGAATCCCTGTGCCTTGGGCACGACGGCCCTCGCGTGTACCTGGCAACGATGGAGCCCTTCGGGGAAGAGGGCGCCCGCCGCATCGCGCGCCATCGGGCGCTGCGCGAGGGCAAGGGGTTTTCCACCCTCGAGCGCACGCGTGACGTGGGCGCCGCAGTGCCCGGGCTTCCGCGCGGCTGCACGCTTCTTTTGGAGGACGTGGGCAACCTGGTTGCGAACGAGCTCTTCGCGGAAGGCGGCTTGTCCCCACGTGACCCCGACGCTGCGGCGCGCGAGGTGCTCGGAGGCATCGAACGGCTCGCTCAGGCCGCTGCGTATACGGTGGTGGTCACCGTCGACGTGTTCGCCGATGGGATGCGCTACGATGAGGGGACCGAGGCATGGAGGCGCGCGCTCGCTCGTGTGAACGCGGGCGTGGCGGCGCTGGCCGACCGCGCAGTCGAAGTGGTATGCGGGATTCCCGTGTGGATGAAAGGCGAAGGACCTACAAGGTGAAGATGGCAGAGGCAATCGGCGCGGCGTTCGGAACGTTCTCGCGCATCCCCGTCCCGAAATCGGCCTGGACCGATTTCGGATCAACCCATGCGCTTGCCGCGTTTCCCCTGGTGGGCCTTGCGGAAGGCTTACTCATGACGGCGTGGGGGCACGTGGCGAACCTGCTCGGCGTGCCCGCGACCATCGTCGCGGCCGTGTTCGTGGCGCTGCCTGTGGCGGTGACGGGAGGCATCCACCTAGACGGGCTCTGCGACACCTCCGATGCGCTTGCAAGTTGGGCCCCGCTTGAGCGAAAGCTTGAGATCATGCACGACCCGCGGGCGGGCGCCTTCGGGGTCATCGGTGTTGTTGTGTACCTTATTCTGCAGTTTTCCCTGTTCACCGCGCTGCCGCTTACGGCGGGGGTGTTCCTCGCGCTTCTGTGCTCGCTCGTGTTCTCCCGCGCGCTTTCGGGGCTTGCCGTTGAATGCTGGCCTGCCGCGCGGGCTGACGGCATGGCCGCGGGGCTCTCGCCTGCTAAGAAGCGCGCGGCGATCGTCGTGCCGCTTTGCGCTTTCGCTGCGGCTTCGGCTGCAGGGATGGTCGCGTGCGCTCAGGCCGTCGGCGCCCTTATGGCGGTGGCGGGGCTTTTGGTGCTCGCGTGGTACCGCCATGTTGCCCTGTCCCGCTTCGGTGGGGTGACGGGGGATTTGGCCGGATGGTTTCTGCAATGGGCCGAGCTCGCGATGCTTGCCATGCTAGTGGCGGGGGGCATGCTCCTATGATGCTCGTGGTAGGTGGCGCACATTCGGGGAAGAGGACCTTCGTGCGCGAAAAGCTCGGGTTCGCGGCAGACGATTTCGTCGACGCGGCGCAGTTTGCGGAGGGCGGCGTGCCCGCGGCATTTGCCGGTCGCGTCGCGTACCGTGCAGAGGAACTCGTACGAGCGCTCGACGCTGACCGGGCGCTCGAGCGGCTGATCGGCTTCGACGTAGTGATTCTGCCCTTGGTCGGTTCGGGGGTCGTTCCCATGCGTGCGGAAGACGCCCAATGGCGCGAGCGCGCGGGGCGCCTGGGATGCGCGCTCGCTGCGCGCGCCGACGTCGTCGTGCGCATGACGTGTGGGATGCCCCAAGTCATCAAAGGAAACCTTGCCGATGCGCCTCGAGGGACGCAGGGCGCGGGCGCGTCTTTGGAAGTCGTCTTCGTGCGCCATGGTGCCACGGCGGGCACGGAAGACCATCGCTACAGCGGGGCGGGCACCGACGAGCCCCTGTCGAGCGCGGGCGAGCGCGCTTTGCGCGATCTCGCGTGCGATCGTGACGTGTTCTGTGTTATCACGAGCGGCATGGCCCGCACCGACCAGACGGCGCGCATCCTCTTCCCGAACGCTGAGCTTATAGCGTGCCCCGGTCTGCGCGAGATGGATTTCGGCGACTTCGAGGGGCGAAGCGCCGCCGAGCTTAAAGAGGATGCGCGCTACCGCGCCTGGGTAGACTCCTGGTGCGAGACGCGCTGCCCGCATGGCGAGGGCAAGAGCGATTTCACCCGTCGCGTCGTCGCGGCGTTTAAGGAGGCGTGCGAATCGGAGCGCGCCCAGGGGAGTGGGCGCGCCGTTTTCGTCGTTCACGCGGGTACCGTGAAAGCGCTGCTCTCCGAGCTAGCTGTCCCGAAAATGGGATATTTCGACGTGCATACCGAACCGGGCGGCGCATGGGCCGCCACCTGGGATGGGCGCTGCCTTCGCGACGTTCGCCCCGCTTCGGGGGGCGATGCCCGGTGATGACGATTCTTGCCGTCGCCGCCGGGTTCGCGGCCGACCTTGTCTTCGGCGACCCGCGCTGGCTTCCCCATCCCGTCGTCGCCATGGGACGCGCGATCACGTGGGCCGAAGGCCGCCTGCGGCGCGCATTCCCGCAAACGTCCGCGGGCACGCGCGCCGCAGGGCTTGTGCTCGCCGTGGTGCTTCCGCTTGCGTGTGGACTTTTGACCCTGGGAATCCTGCATCTTTGCGGCATGGTTCACCCCGCCTTGCGCTTCGTGGCCGAGGCATGGGCGAGCTATCAGATTCTCGCGGCATGCGAGCTGCGCCGCCAGAGCCTAGCCGTGGCCCGCGCGTTCTCGAAGGGCGGCCTTGTCGCGGCGCGCGAAGCCGTCGGGCTCATCGTAGGACGCGACACGTCTGTTCTCGACGAGCAGGGCGTTGCGCGCGCCGCCGTGGAAACGGTGGCGGAGAACGCGAGCGACGGCGTCATCGCGCCGCTTTTCTACCTTATGATCGGGGGTGCGCCCTTGGGCATGGCGTACAAGGCGGTGAACACGCTCGACAGCATGGTGGGCTACAAAAACGGGCGCTACATCGACTTCGGCTGCGCCTCGGCGCGCCTCGACGATGCGGTGAACTGGATTCCCTCGCGCTTATCGGCCCTGCTCATGATCGCCGTGTGCCCGATCGTCGGGCTCGACGCGCGCGGGGCGGCGCGCATCTGGCGCCGCGACAGGCGTCGCCATGCGAGCCCGAACGCGGCGCAGACCGAGTCGGCGTGTGCAGGCGCGCTCGGGCTGCGCCTGGCAGGACCAGCGGTGTATTTCGGCAAGCTCGTTGAGAAACCGACGATAGGCGACGCGTCCCGCGAAATCGAGTGGGGCGACATCGCCCGGGCGACTAGGCTCATGCTCGCCGCGTCCGTATGCGCGCTCGTCGTCTTCGGTGCCGCACGCGCAGCGGTCGTGCTCGCCGTGGGGGCGATGTCATGAGGGAAGACCACGCCGCGTCCCGGGCTGCCGGGGGAATCCTGCGCGCCCGTGCGCATGGGGGTAGCACGCAATCGCTCGGCATCGCTTGCGAAGGGGGCGCCTCCGACCTCATTGACTTCTCGGTGAACGTGAATCCGGCAGGCCCCTCGCCGCGCGCCCTCGCCGCAGCTTGCAAGGCACTTTCTCGAATCGACGCCTACCCCGATAGGGAAAGCCTCGCCCTCGTTCGCGCCCTAGCGCGCGCCCAGGGCATTCCCGAAGATACTATCGTCTGCGGCGCGGGCGCGTCCGACATCATCTGGCGGCTCGCTGCGGCGGTGCGCCCGAAACGCATCGTCGTGTGCGCGCCGACGTTCTCTGAATATGCGGAGGCGGCATCGTACTACGGCGCATGCGTGCAGGAGTTCCTGCTCTCCGAAGCGGACGACTTCGACGTGCCCGCCTCCTTTGCCCGCGCGATCGAGGGGCCGGGAGACGTGGCGTACCTCTGCAATCCGAACAACCCGACGGGGCGCCTCGTCGACCCCAGCGTGATCGATGCCGCGGCTTGCCGCTGCGAGCAGGTGGGCGCGCTACTCGTCGTGGACGAGTGCTTCCTCGGATTTGCGCCCGACGCCCGCGAAAGGAGCGTGGCCGCACGCGCCGCGTGTTCGCGCCATGTGGCCGTGCTCTCCGCGTTCACCAAGCTCTACGGAATGGCGGGGTTGCGGTTGGGATATCTGATCAGCGGAAACACCCAACTCATCGAGGGGATTCGCCGGGCGGGGCAGGCGTGGCCCGTCTCCTCGGTCGCCGAGGCCGCGGGCATCGCCGCCCTGGAAGACGTCGAATACGTCTCGCGCACGCGCGATGTATTGGCGGGCGAGCGAGCGTGGCTTTCCCACGAGCTCTCCTCGCTCGGGCTTTCCGTCGTGCCGTCGGATGCGAACTTCCTTTTAGTCCGCACGCCGGCGAAAGACATCCCCGAGCGCCTGTATAAACAGGGGGTTTTGGTCCGCACGTGCGACTCGTTTTCGGTACTGTCCCGTTTCTGGTGCCGCGTCGCGGTGCGCACGCGCAAGGAGAATGCCCGGCTTGCGATGGCGTTCAGTCGCGCGCTTCGGGCGGAAGGCGCATCGGGCGAAGGCGAACCCGACGAACGGGGCGGCGCTTCTTGCAGCGACGCTATGGCGGGCGCGGATGGCCGAGGCTCGGCGAAGGAGGTCGATACCCGTGGGTAGGGCGAAGCCCATCATGATCCAGGGCACCATGTCGAACGCGGGGAAGAGCCTGCTTGCGGCGGGGCTGTGCCGTGTGCTTTCGCAGGACGGCCTGCGCGTGGCTCCCTTCAAGAGCCAGAACATGGCGCTCAACAGCGGTGTCACGGCCGATGGGCTCGAGATGGGGCGCGCCCAGATCATGCAGGCCGAGGCGTGCGGCATCGCGCCCGACGTGCGCATGAACCCCATCCTGCTCAAGCCCGAAAGCGACCACCGAAGCCAGCTCATCGTGGCCGGCAAGGCGCAGGGAGCCTTCGCTGCGAGGGACTACTTCGCGCGAAAGAAGGCGCTCATGCCGCAGATTTTGGAGGCGTTCGATTCGCTCGCGGAGGAAAACGACGTCATCGTCATCGAGGGCGCCGGCAGCCCCGTCGAAATCAACCTTGCCGAAAACGACATCGTCAACATGGGGCTCGCGCGCGCCGTGTCCTCCCCCGTGCTGCTCGCGGGCGACATCGACCCAGGTGGGGTGTTTGCCCAGCTCTACGGCACGGTCGCGCTCCTTGCGCCCGAGGACCGCACGCTTTTGCGGGGGCTTGTGGTGAACAAGTTCCGCGGCGATGTGGAAATCCTGCGCCCGGGTTTGGCCCCGCTCGAGAAGATGTGCGGGGTTCCCGTCGTGGGGGTCGTGCCGTATCTTACGCTCGACCTGGACGACGAGGACTCGCTCGCGCCGCGCCTATCTGCCCGCGAGGCGCGCGGCGTCATCGACGTCGCCGTCGTGCGCCTTCCGCATCTGTCGAACTTCACCGACTTCGACCCGCTTTCGCGCGTGCCCGGCGTGGGCGTGCGCTACGTTTCCTCGACGACCGATCTGGGCCGGCCCGACCTGGTGGTGCTCCCCGGCTCGAAGACCACGCTCGACGACGCGCGCTGGCTTGCGGCTAGCGGCATCGGAGCCTGTGTACGCGCGCTTTCGGGCGCGGGCACGCCGGTGCTCGGCATATGTGGAGGCTACCAGCTTTTGGGAGACGAGCTTTCCGACCCGCACGGCAGGGAAGGCGCTGGCACCGCGCGCGGGCTCGGGCTCATCCCTGCAAGTACGGTGTTCAAGGAGGAAAAGCGCCTCGCCCAGTCGGAGCTGCGCATCACGGGCGCCCAAGGCGCGTTCTCGGTGTGGAACGGCATGACGGCGCGCGGGTACGAGATTCACGACGGCGAAACGACCGTCTCTTGCGCCCCTGCGGGCACGATTGGCGGCAAACCAGAAGGCGCGGCCTGCGGAAACGTGTTCGGAACCTATCTCCACGGCCTGTTCGACGAACCGGGGGTGGCGCTCGCCCTCGCACGCTCGCTCGCGCGCATGCGCGGCCTGCCCGAGAGCGTCGTGGGTGCTGCGGGCGCGGCGTCCGCGGCCGATCACCGTGCGCGCGAGTTTGACCGCCTGGCCGACGTCGTGCGCGAGGCGCTCGACATGGAGTATGTCTACCGCATTATCGAGGAGGGCGTATGATCCACGTGTATCATGGCGACGGCAAAGGCAAGACCACGGCGGCGATGGGCCTCGCCCTTCGCATGCTCGCCGCAGGCCGCCGCGTCGTCGTCGTGCAGTTCCTGAAAGACGGCGAAAGCGGGGAGGCGCGACTGCTCGCCGAGCATTTCGGCGTGCCCGTGTTCGCGGGGAAGGTGTCGGAAAAGTTTACCTGGTCCATGACGTCGGAAGAACTTGCCGCGACGTGCGAGCTGCACGATGGGAACCTTGCTTCCGCGCTCGCCGAGTTCGAGGGCGCGCAGGAGGGGCTGCTCGTGCTCGACGAGGCGCTCGACGCGCTTTCGAAGGGTCTTGTCGACGAGGCGCTCGTGGACCGCGCGCTCGATATGTCCGCGCGCGGCGTCGAAGTAGCGCTCACCGGGCGCGCGCCTTCCCGCAAGATCGTGGAGAAGGCCGACTACATAACCGAGATGCAGTGCGAGAAACATCCCTACGAGCAGGGGATATGTGCAAGGGAAGGAGTGGAGTACTAGATGGATTCCAAGGAGATGGCGCCCGGCGACATCGAGCGGCGCAGCTTTGAAATCATCACCGAAGAGCTCGGCGGCCGCACGTTCCCGCCGCTCGAAGAGCCCGTCGTGAAGCGCGTCATCCACACCACTGCCGACTTCTCGTACGCCGATTCCCTCGTGTTCACCCATGACGCCGCGCACTGTGCGCTCGACGCACTGCGCGCAGGGGCCACGGTGCTCACCGACACGAACATGGCGCTCGCAGGCATAAGCAAGCCCGCGCTCGCGAAGATCGGCTGCCAGGCCGTGTGCTATATGGCCGACCCGGATGTCGCCGCAACGGCGCGCGCCGCGGGCACGACTCGCGCCGTTGCGAGCATGGACAAAGCTTGCGGCATCGAGGGTCCGCTCATCGTGGCCGTCGGCAACGCTCCCACAGCACTTCTGCGCCTCGCCGAGCTCATGGACGCGGGGAAGATCGCGCCCGCGCTCGTCGTTGGGGTACCGGTTGGGTTTGTGAACGTGGTCGAGGCGAAAGAGGAGCTACTCGCGCGACGCGTGCCGGCCATCGTCGCGAGGGGTCGCAAGGGCGGCTCGACCGTGGCGGCCGCCATTATGAACGCGCTGCTCTACCAGATCACGCGCCCAGGCGGCCCGAAGTGACGGCGCCCGCATCCGCGCCGGCGCTGCGCATCTTCGCCGGCACCACCGAGGGCCGCCTCCTGTGCGAATGGGCGAGGGGGGCGGGAATCCCCGCCCGTGCCTACGCGGCAACCGAGTACGGAGGCGAGCTTTTGGGCGAGCTTCCGGGCATCGAGGTGCATGCGGGTAGGCTCGACGAGGCCGACATGGAGCGTGAGCTTTCCGGCGCGCGCATCGTCGTCGACGCCACGCACCCCTTCGCTACGCTCGCAAGCGGCAACATCCGGGCCGCTTCGCTCGCCGTGTGTGCACGATGCCTGCGCCTTACGCGCCCGGTCGAGGCGCTGCCCAAAGGCGTCGTGTCGGTCGCGTCGATCGCCTGCGCGGCGCGCTTTCTCTCCGAGAACCCGGGTCGCGCGCTTCTCACGACGGGGAGCAAGGAGCTTGCTCCCTACACGCGCGTCGCCGATTTCGCGGAGCGCTTCTTCGTGCGTGTGCTCCCTCTGCCCGGTGCTATAACGAAGTGCATCGACGCGGGGTTTTCGCCGTCGCACGTCATCGGCATGCAGGGGCCCTTCACCCGCGAGCTCAACGAGGCGATGCTTCGGCAGGTGGGCGCCCAGTGGCTTGTGACCAAGGACTCGGGAACCGTAGGCGGCACGGCCGAGAAGATCGCCTCCGCGCGCGACGTGGGAGCGCGCTGTATCGTGGTCGCCCGTCCCGCCGAGGGAGGCGGGGCCCTTTCGCTTAGGGAAGTGGAAGACGCGCTCTTACGGGAGTTCGCGCGCTAGGCGCTCGCCGCGCATGCGTGCCCTCCCGCCTGCGAGGAGGAGCGCCCCGAGCAAGCTCGACCCGTACAAGCCTGTCATCCGCCAATCGCTCGAGGACGACGCACGGAACTGGCGCAAGCAGCCCTTCAATAAGTTGCGGTGAAATAGCGTCTGTTTTTGCTGCTAAATAGCATATTCAGTCCCTAATTCACCGCAACTTGTTGGTGGTGGCTTACTGGTAGCGTAGGCATTCCACCGGGTCGAGCTTTGCTGCACGGCGAGCGGGGTAGAAGCCAAAGATTACGCCGATGCCGACCGATACGGCAAACGCGATCAACACTGTTGTAATGGAGAAGCTTGGCGTGATCGTCCCGGTAGCTCCAAACTCGCTCATGATGCCCGAGCTTGCGGCAAAGAACGTGAGTCCCCATGCCAGCAGATAGCCAATCAGGACACCCAACAGTCCGCCGGTGACGCACAGCGCCGAGGACTCGGCCAAAAACTGCGCGGTGATATCGCGACGACTTGCGCCCAGGGCACGGCGAATGCCGATCTCACGGATGCGCTCAGTCACGTTGGTGAGCATCATATTCATAATGCCGATACCGCCGACAAGCAGCGAGATGCTGGCGACAGCGCCCATGATGAGCGAGAACGCGCCCATAAAGGAGTTGAGTGCATCGATGGCGCTTTTCATGGAGGTCGCCGATACACTGTCGTACTCATCATCCTCCGCGATGCCCTTCATTGCGCGCACCTTGGACTCGATGGTCTTACAAAGCTCGTCCATGTCTGTGCCCTCGGCGGCAAGAGCCGTCACGCTGGGGAATGAAGGATTTTCGTCGCCAAACAGGCCTGAGATGGTTTCGCGCGGCATATACAGCGTGAGCGAGCCCATGGAGTCGTTGCCGCCATCAATCACACCTACAATCTGCACCTCGCCGTTGGACACCTTGATGGTTTTCCCCAGCGCATCCTGTTCGTTGCCGTAAAGCTGATCGGCGCCGCCGCGGCTGATGAGCGCCACGCGCGAGCCTGATTGGGACTCGGCCTGGGAATAGGTGCGCCCCGCAACGAGCTTGCTGGCCCCCACGGCGTCGAGCATGTCGCTATCGACACCCTGTGCCATGACGGTATAGCTTTTATCGCCGGTCTTGTACTCGGTGTACGCGCTGTCGACAATGCCGATCTGCTCTATCTGCGGCACCAGTTTTTGAAGCTTCTCGATGTCCGACTCTGTGAGTTCTTGCGACGAATAGATTTGCACCATGCGTGCCGCATTGAGGCCCAGGCTGTTGACCAGGCTGTTTTGGATGCCGCCGATGAGCGAAGTCATGGCGATAACCGAGGCGATGCCGATGACAATGCCCAGGATGGTGAGCAGGCTGCGCCCCTTGTTGGCCTCGAGCGAGTGAAGGGCTTCCTGGATGAGATCGCGGGCGCTCATGCCATCTCTCCTTTCGGCGGGTTGGCGGAGGCGGAAATCATGGGCAGGCTATCCACGGCGCTGCGCAGGGTCCGCGGTGCATGTGGAATATACGCGCCATCGTGAATGCGACCGTCGCGGATGGTCACGGCACGGTCGGCCTCGGCGGCGATGCCGGGGTCGTGTGTGATAAGCACGATGGTTTTGCCGCGCTTCTGGAGCTTATGGAAGGTCTCCATCACAAGCGCTCCGGTAGCGGAGTCCAGGTTTCCCGTCGGCTCATCGGCCAGGATGATGGGCGGGTCATTGACGAGGGCGCGCGCGATTGCAACGCGCTGCATCTGGCCGCCCGAGAGCTCGGATATGCGGTGGTCCCAGTGGTCGACGGGCAGCGTGACAGCCTGCAGCGCGTGAACGGCGCGCATTTCGCGCTGGCTACGGGGCACATTGGTGTAGGCCAGCGGCAGCATGACGTTTTCGATAACCGACAGGCGCGGCAGCAGGTTGAAGCTCTGAAAGACAAAGCCAATGCTCAGGGCGCGGACTTCGGTGAGCTCGTCATCATCGAGCTCGGCCACGTTGAGCCCTTGCAGGTAATAGTCGCCCGCCGTCGGTTTGTCCAGGCAGCCCAGGATATTCATGAGCGTTGACTTGCCCGAGCCCGAAGGGCCGGTAATGGCGACGAACTCGCCGGGTTCTACCGCCAGGCTCACGTTGTGCAGGATGTGGGCGCAACCCGCCTCGCTCTCAAAAATGCGGTGCACGTTGCGGATGTCGATAACGGGACGCATTACATGCCCTCGTCGTCAGACATGCTGCCCGAATCCGTGCTGTAGCCGCCTTCAGCCGTTGCGTCCGCTCCGGTGTCCATGACGAGGGTGTCGTCATCGCGCAGCTTGGTAACCGGCACGTTGGGGTTGATCTCGTTGCCCTGGTCGTCGCGCTTTACCTGTGTCTTGCCGACTACGGCTTCGTTGTCGTTTTGCGTCACGACGGTCACCTTCACGCGACGGGTATGCTTGCCCTCGTCATCGGTTGCCACGTTGACGTAATAGTGTTCGCCGTCTTCGGTCATGAGCGCCATCGTCGGCACCATCACCACGTCGTCGAGCTGCTCGGTCACCACCGATACCTCGGCCGTCATGCCCGGCTTCAGGCGCGCGTCGGGCGCCTCTATGAGAATGTCGACGTTAAAGGTTACGCTGCCGCCGCCACCGTTGGCGGCGTCGGAGTTTGCCACCGAGGCGATGGCCGTGACCGTTCCCTGGCTTACGATATCGGGAAACGCGGGATACGTGACGTTGGCACTCTGCCCAACGGCGATCTTGGCGATGTCCTTTTCGCCCACCTGCACGGTCACCTTCATCTTAGATAGGTCGGCGATCTGCATGCACTGCTTGCCGCCGCTCGTATCGCTTTCGCCCATGATCATGCCGCCTGTTACCGTGGCGCCCACCTTGGCGTTGAGCTCCACGATACTGCCCGAGCTCGGGGCCGTGACCGTACGACTGGCCGCCTTGGCGTTCGCCTGATCGAGGTTTGCCTGGGCCGATGCGAGGCTGCGCTGCGCGGCCGATACGGCGTTCGTGTCCGCCGATGCGGCGGAGACGCCAGCCGCTGCGGAAGCTCCATCGACGTCCGTCGTTGGGGTGGCCTGAGCGGCAGCTGCGGCTTTCTTCGCATTAGCGAGGTCTTCTTGAGCGGCAGCAACTGCACGCTGCGCCTCGGCAACGTTGCGATCGAGCTCGTCGTTTTTAATGGTCATAAGCACGTCGCCCTCGTTGACGGATTGGCCCGCCTGCACGTTGATCGAATCGACCGTACCGTCGACAGAAGGGGGGACCACTGAGGACGAAATGGGTTTGAGCTGGCCTTTCGCCTCGACCGTTGTGGTAAACGTGCCCTCGGTCACCATGTCGGTCACCGGCCCGTTGTTGCCTGCGGGCCGTGCGTTGATGGCTAAGGTCACGACAACGGCGATGAGCACAATGGCGGCCACGACGCCGGCCGCAATGCCGCGTCGGATGAGCTTTTTGCGTCGACGTTCGGCACGTTTTGCCTTGAGCTTGGCATATGCCTCTTCATCGGAAATCTCGGTCGCATCGTTCGCGCGTCCGCTCTGCTTATCGGCATGTACGTTTGTAATCAGAGGAATCGTTTCGGTGACATCTTCGAGCGTGTGCTCGGTATCATCCGGGCCCGGGGTGGTCGTGGGGACATTCGGCATAGCGTCTCCTTTATAGAAAGTACCTCGATAAGTATATGCGCCCACCGGTTGGGGTGGGCGCATAGAACGGTTTCTTTCGGAACTGTTAGATTGGTCGCAGCGGTTCCACGTTGTAGGAATGCGCGCGTTGCACTACGAGTGGACAACCACGCATAGGCCGACTTTGATGCAGTCGTGAAGTGCCTTGGCGTCTGCCAGGCGCAGGTTGATGCAGCCGTGGCTGCCGCACCATTTGTACGACTCGGCGTTATCGAAGCTCTTGTCGTTTTGCCAGGTGGCATCATGGAAGCCGATCATGTTGCCCTCAAACGGCATCCAGTAGCTCACCGGACTCTCGTATTTGGGCTTGCCGGTCTCGGGGTCCTTGGCTCCGATCAGGGTGCTGCCGCCGTCGTTGCTGTTGATCTGCCAGACGCCCTCGGGCGTGGCGTCCTCGCCCGGCTTGCCCGAGATAAAGTTGGCCTCCCAAACGATATTTCCGTTCTCGTCGTAGTAGCGCGCGTGCTGCTCGGACAGATCGACATCGATGTATGCCTTCCAGTCGGGCTCTCCCTTTGCGGTAAAGGTGTCGGCCTTCTGGGAGTACTTGATCTCGATCTCGCCGGTCTGCTTGTTGTTAATGGCGTCCTCGACCTGCTTGGCGAGCGAGCTGCTGTCGATGGACCAACCAAAGTCACCGCCTTCGACGGCGCACTGCTTGCCATCGGCGCGCGTCCACCAGCGAGTGGAGCCCACGGTATTAAAGCCGTTAGCGAGTTCGGCTGCCCAGTTGCTGATCTGCGACGTATCGAGCGTTGGGTTGGCGGGATCGGCAAAGCTGATCCACTGCAATACGGAGCTGCCATCAACCTTGCCGGCATCCTCGCCGTTGAGCTTGAGGGTCACGTTGACGCCCAGAAAGTTGTTGGCGGCATCGCATGCGGCCTGAATCTGATCATCGGTCAGCGTTCCATTGAGCGGCTCATAGGCATCGTTGCCGAGCTTGGAAAGATCTACGGACTCGGCCAGCGAGGCAAGCTCGAGCTCGGCATACTTAATGACATGCTCGCGGTTGAGTTTTTCGTTGGAGCGCGCCTTCTCGACGGTAAACTTGCCGGCCTGCTCGTCATAGGAGCTATTGGCCTCGAACGTGCCCGAACGGCCCTCGTTAAACTCGTTGATGGCGGCGCCCAGATCCTTCTCAAACTTCTTTTGGTCAAAGGTGTCGGAGAGCATGGACAGGTCGACGTCTTGATCAAGATCGACTTCGTTGGAGGTAGCGGTTGTTTTGGTCTTGCCGCTTAAGGATTCCACAAGGCGGACCGGCCAAATAAAGGCTTCGTTGTGGTTGATGATCTCTTTTGCGGCAGCTTCGCCATCGACGATGGGTTCATCGGACTCGGGCTGATAGGTCCAGCTAAAGTCATCGCCTGTCACGGCGAGCTTATAGTGCTTCCATGCCGAATTGACCTTGGTGGCGGCAGACGAAGCGTTGGAGAACGAGACGTCGACGCCGGCGATGGTGGTGTTGGGGTAGGCTACCTGCGAAAATGCTACGACGCCTACGATATAGACAATGACGATTAGACCCAGGACGACAAAGAGCGTCGTCTTTTTGCCCGACTTATTGTTCTCGGCGGGTTTGCGCGCGGGGCCACGATCGCCTCGAGCGCGCGTGTGGGGCTGCTTGGGCGCATTGCCGTTTGCCTGGCGCTGCTGACGTTGTTGACGCTGCTGTCGCTGTTGGTTCGGGCGTTGGGAAGCGTTTGCTGCACTACGCTGCTGACCGTGGCTCGGCGCGATAGGACGCGGCGACTGAACGCCGCCGGTGTGCCTGCTCGGCTGCTGCGGATCGGGAATCAGTTGAGTTCGATCGTTTTGCGACATCGTATGCATATCCTTCGATTTTCGCCTTGCGGTTCATCGTGTTTTTACTGGGCTTGCATTATAGCGATTGCCCTGCTGTTTGTGGTACGGAAACGGTGGCATTCGAAAGAGCTGGGACAAATGTCCCACCTTTGAGTCGTTCTTAGTCGCTATCCGCACACACCGCATTTTGCACAGGCCGAAAGTGCGGCCGGAGCCTGCGCGATGCCGCCCTTTGCCGTCTCGCGCAGCGTGGCTGGCAACGCGTGGCCCACCGAGAGCATTACATGTGCCATCTGGTCAAACGGCACCAAGCTCTTAATGCCTGCGAGGGCGAGTTGTGCCGAGCTAAAGGCCGCTGCTACGCCGATGGCGTTGCGGTTTTGGCAGGGCACCTCCACGAGGCCACCGACGGGGTCACAAACGAGGCCCAGCAGGTTACTCAGCGCGATGGAACTGGCGTCGAGCGCCTGCTCGGGCGTGCCGCCGAGCATCTGCACCAGCGCGGCGGCTGCCATGGCGGCGGCGCTTCCCACCTCGGCCTGGCATCCGCCCTCGGCGCCGGCGACGCAGGCGCTCGTGGTGAGGTTGAGGCCGATGGCGGCTGCGCAGTAGAGCGCGTCCATGACCTGCTCGTCGTCGAGCTGCAGGCGATCGGCGAGTGCAAGCACGCAGCCGGGCACGACACCCGCGGATCCTGCCGTCGGAGCTGCGACGATCACGCCCATGGTGGCGGAGCGTTCGAGCACGGCCATCGCGCGGGCCACGGCATCGGTCTGAACGGGGCCCATCAGGCTTGCGCTCAAATCGTTGCGGCCGGTGGCTTCGACAAGCTTGGCCTCGCCGCCGATAAGCCCGCCGAGCGAACGCTGCGGATTGGCGATGGGGGCCGTGGTCTCCTCGCGCATGACGTCGAGCACGCGGCGCATGGCAGCGACGGCGTGGGCCTCGCCGGTCAGACGCGCCTCGCGAACGGCCATGACGGCGCCGATGCTGAGCCCCAGTTCCTCACACGCATCGAGCAACTGCTCGCCGTCGTCGAAGATTTCCTTGGCCGAGACGCCGGGGGAGAGCGACGAGGCAGAACCGGGGAGTTCGATAAACGTTGCGTAATCGACATTGTCGAGCTTGCGCAGCATGGGGACGACGGTGTCGTCGGGCGCGCCGTCGGTCTCAAAGACGGAGTAGGCCTGGCCGCCCACTTCGGTGCGGTAGGTGCGGCAGAAGGCGATGTTTACATGGGCGTAGGCGAGCAGGTTGGTGAGCGCGGCGAGTACACCGGGGACGTCCTTGTGCGCCACGAAGAGCGTGGAATACATGCCCGAGATGTCGACGCCGACGCCGTTAATGCGGCTGATGCGCATCTTGCCGCCGCCCAGGCTCTCGCCGCGGACCTGTGCCGTGGCGCCCGTGTCGTCGACCATGTCAATGTCGACGGTGTTGGGGTGGATGGACGCGTCGTCGCCCTTGATGTCAAAGTGATATTCGAGGCCCTGCTCGCGTGCGAGGTCGAAGGCCTGCTTGATGTTCTCGTCATCGGTGTCGAGGCCCAGTATGCCCGCGACGAGCGCACGGTCGGTGCCGTGGCCGCGGTAGGTGTGGGCGAAGGAGTTCCACAGGCCAAAGGTGACCTTGGTGATGCGACCTTCCAACAGGCTGGCGGCAACTTGGGCGCAGCGGAGGGCGCCGGCGGTGTGCGATGAGCTGGGGCCGACCATGACGGGGCCCAAGATCTCGAATGCCGAGGTCGTAGCTAGTGTTTGCGGCTTGCCTGCCATGGATGCTCCTTATCTATCCCGTCGTCCCGAGGGGCGGGGCATACTCTGTCCCGCCGTTCCGAGGGCTTTAGTATTTGGTCGCCTGCTCGGACAGTCCTGCTCGCACGGAGGCCACATTAAGTGGCCTCCGGCTCGTGCGGAACTCGCGATCGACCAAATACTAAAGCCCTCGGAACTTAGGATACATGGTTGGAGTCGCTCTGCTGCAAAATTTATAGGCCTGTGATTTATTCCATGTCCCAGGTAGGCTCATCTTCACCACCTTTAAATAAAAAAGAAGTACCGGTTGGGGCCGGTACTTCTTTTGGCGCGTTGTTATTTGGCTGTAGCTTTTCGAGTTAGCTTACAGGCCGCAGGCTGCTTTGAGTTCTTCGACTCGGTCGGTTTTCTCCCAGGTGAAGTCGGCGTCTTCGCGGCCGAAGTGACCGTAGGCTGCCGTCTTTTCGTAGATGGGGCGACGCAGGTCTAGGTCGCGGATGATGGCACCTGGGCGCAGGTCGAAGGTCTTCTCTACGGCCTCGACGATCTTGTCCTCGGCAACATGCGCGGTACCGAAGGTGTCGACCATGATTGAGAGGGGCTTGGAAACGCCGATGGCGTAGGCAAGCTCGACTTCGCAGCGGTCGGCCAGACCGGCGGCGACCACGTTCTTGGCGACCCAGCGCGCGGCATACGCGGCGGAGCGGTCAACCTTGGTGCAGTCCTTTCCGCTAAAGGCACCGCCGCCGTGACGACCGTAGCCGCCGTAGGTGTCGACGATGATCTTGCGGCCGGTGAGGCCCGTGTCGCCCATGGGGCCGCCCACGACAAAGCGACCGGTGGGGTTCACGTAGATGTCCGCGTTATCCCACGGCATGTTCTCAGCGGCCATGACCGGGGTGATGACGTGCTCGATGAGGTCGGCCTTGATCTTGCCCATGTCCTCGATCTCGGCAGCGTGCTGCGTGGAGATGACGATGGTCGTGACCTCGACGGGCTTGCCTTCCTCGTAGCGCACGGTGACCTGGGTCTTGCCGTCGGGACGCAGATAGGGCAGGGTACCGTCGTGGCGCACGGCGGCCAGGCGCTCGGCCAGGCGGCTTGCCAGGTAGTGCGGCATGGGCATGAGGGTCTTGGTCTCGTTGGAGGCATATCCGAACATCATGCCCTGGTCGCCGGCACCGATCAGGTCGATCGGGTCGGTGGTAGCGCCGGTCTGGGTCTCGAAGGACTCGTCAACGCCTTGGGCGATATCGGGCGACTGCTCGTGGATGAGGCTCATGACGCCGCAGGTGTCGCAGTCAAAACCGAACTTGGCACGGTTGTAGCCAATGCGGCGGATAACGCCACGGGCGATTTCCTGAACGTCTACGTAGGCCTGGGTGCGAATCTCGCCGGCGACGATGACGGTGCCGGTGGTCACGAGGGTCTCGCAGGCGCAGCGGACGTTCTCCACGTTGGCAGGCACGCCGTTGGGGGCGATGTAGCCCTGCTCCTGGAGCTCTATTTCTTTGGCGAGGATTGCGTCGAGGACGGCGTCACTGATCTGGTCAGCGATCTTATCGGGATGACCTTCGGTCACCGACTCCGACGTAAAAACAAAGGACCCGTGTTGGGGTGGGATGGAACGAAGTTCTTCTGACATGATTGTCCTTTCAAAAACGTGTCCCGGCGACCGTTACCATTCCGCCGGGCTCTCTATGCAAGGGCACATCATAGCGCGTAAATCAAACATTCACACCCTTTCCGCACCTACTCATTGGGGACAGACATAAATGACCAGCCTTGCCTAAGTGCCGACAGGTTGTCCAAAGAATGGTCATTTAAGTCTGTCCCCAATGAGTAGGTCGGTGCCCTTTGTGCGGAGGTTGCTTTGATGCTTTATACTGGTGCGGTTAGACATCCATCCTGCAATCGAGGAGATTTCCATGGCATCAGACGTTCGCGTCCGCTTTGCACCCTCACCGACGGGCAAGCTGCACATCGGCGGCGCCCGCACCGCTATCTATAACTGGGCTTTCGCCCGCGCAAACGGCGGCACGTTCATCCTGCGCATCGACGACACCGACCCCACCCGCTCCACCGACGAGAACACGCAGATCATCCTGCGCGCCATGCGTTGGCTGGGCCTGGACTGGGACGAGGGTCCCGAGGTGGGCGGCGACTTTGGCCCCTACGCCCAGACCGAGCGCCTGGACCTGTACAAGCAGGCCGCCCAGAAGCTTTGGGACGAGGGCAAGGCCTATCCCTGCTTCTGCACCAAGGAGCAGCTCGACGCCGATCGCAAGGCCGCGCAGGTGCGCAAGGACCCCTTCCAGGGCTATCAGCGCCGCTGCCGCGATCTTGATCCCGAGGAGGCCCGCCGCCGCATCGAGGCCGGCGAGTCCTACGTCCTGCGCATCAAGGTGCCCGAGGACCGCGGCGACGTCGTCATCCACGACGCCGTCCACGGCGAGGTGACCTTCGACGCCAAGGAGCTCGACGACTTTGTCATCTTCCGCTCCGATGGCACGCCCACGTACAACTTCGCGACCGTCGTCGACGACGCCATGATGAAGATCACCCATGTCATCCGCGGCGACGACCATCTGTCCAACACCCCGCGTCAGGTCATGGTCTACGAGGCCCTCGGCGCGCCCGTGCCCACGTTCGCCCACATCTCCATGATCTTGGGCGCCGACGGCAAGAAGCTCTCCAAGCGCCACGGCGCCACCTCGGTGGAGGAGTACCGCGACGCCGGTTACCTGTCCGATGCCTTCGTCAACTATCTGGCTCTGCTGGGCTGGTCACTCGACGGCGAGACCACGATCATCCCGCGTGATGTCCTGGCCAGCAAGTTCTCGCTCGACCGCATCTCCAAGAACCCGGCGACCTTCGACCCCAAGAAGCTCGATTGGGTCAACGCCGAGTACATCAACAGCATGTCCGACGCGCAGTTTGCCGACGAGATCATGGTCCCCGAGCTGCACGAGGCTGGTCTCATAGAGGGCAATGTTGAGTACGGTGAGGACTGGATCGACGCACTCGCTGCCATCGTCAAGCCTCGCACCAAGATGCCGGCCGACGCCGCTACCGTCGCCGCCCCCATCTTCGCTACGGCCGAGACGCTTGAGTATGACGAGAAGTCCGTCAACAAGGGCCTGGCCAAGGAGGGCATGGGTGCCATTCTGGACGCCGCCAAGGCCGCACTCGAGGGTGTGTCCGAGTGGACCGCCGCCAACGTTGACGCCGCCCTTGAGCCTCTGCCCGAGCAGCTGGACCTCAAGAAGCGCGTGGTGTTCCAGGCTGTGCGTGTCGCCGTCTGCGGCAACATGGTGAGCCCTCCGCTGGGCGAGACAATGGCGCTCGTCGGCCGCGACGACTGCCTGGCGCGCATCGACCGCGCCCGCACGATGGCGCTGTAATCGCTGCGCAAACGTATGTATCCGAGCCCCGTTCACCTCGAGCGGGGCTCTTGTTTCTGTAGACGAATGGGATAGGAGGTGCTGGAGCCGTGGCCGAGCAACTGTCGCTGTTTGGTTCGCCGGAACCGGAGGAGGTTCCGGTGAAGCCAGTGCCTGCCGCTGCCTCGGCTCGGCCTAAGCCTGCACCTGAGCCCATCGCCGCCTATGCGAGCGTGGTCCTCGACATCCCGACGCGTGCGCTGTCCGAGCCGTTTGCTTATGGCGTTCCGCAGTCACTCGCCAACGATGTCCAGATCGGCTCCACCGTCCTAGTTCATTTTGGCAACCGTGCGGCCGCGGGCTACATCGTCAACATCGCGCCCGAGCTGGCCGACCTGCAAGGTAACGACGCCCTCGACCCCGCGCGCATTAAAGCCATCGAGGCTATCCTCAGCAAACCGCTCTTTACCGCAGAGGCTGCCCGTATCGCACGCTGGATGAGTTACGAGTATGTCGCGACGCTTTCCGAGTGCCTGCGCCTGTTCTTGCCACCGGGCGGAAGCCCGCGCGTGGTCAAGGGCGACGACGGCGTGTGGACTGTCGAGCGCCCCGCCGTCAAGCCTATCCAAAACCGCTGGGTCATGCTTACGCCCGAGGGCTTCGACTATACGCCGCCCAAGACCGCGGTCCGCCAGCGTCAGCTCATCGAGGCGCTCCAGTGCGGCCCGGTCACGACGCGCGACCTCAACCTGCTTTACAACAGCATGTCGGCGACCATTAAGGCGCTCGAAAAACGCGGCGTCGTCGTGGTGGAGGAGCGCCGTGCGTGGCGTGGCTGCAGCGAGCAGACCACGCTGTCCTCGGCAAGCGGCAAGACGCCGGTCGCACTTACCAACGGCCAGCAGCAGGCACTCGCGCAGATTGAGCGCGCCCGTCTGGACGCTCATGGAGACGTGGTGCTGGTCGACGGCGTCACCGGCTCCGGCAAAACCGAGGTTTACCTTTCGGCGATTGAGCGCGTGCTGGCGGCCGGCCGTTCGGCCTGCGTGCTCGTGCCCGAGATCTCGCTGACGGCCCAGACCGTCGGCCGCTTCCGCTCGCGTTTTGGCGAGACGGTCGCCGTGTTCCATTCGCGCCTCTCGGCTGGCGAGCGCCTGGACCAGTGGGATATGGTCGCCAGCGGTGCGGCCCGCGTGGTCGTCGGCGCCCGCTCGGCGCTCTTTTGCCCGCTCAGCGACTTGGGCCTCATCATCATCGACGAGGAGCACGAGACCAGCTACAAGCAGGGCTCCAGCCCGCGCTACCACGCGCGCGAGGTGGCGGCCGAGATGGTGCGGCGTTATCGTTGCCCACTCGTGTTGGGCTCCGCCACGCCCTCGGCCGAGGCCCTCGACCGCTGCCGCCGTGGCACGTATAACGGTGCCACCTGGACGCGCGTCGAGATGCCCGAGCGCCCGGGACTCGCTGTGCTGCCTACGGTTCGAATCGCAGACCTGCGCCGTGAGTTTTCTCACGGCAGCCGCTCCATGTTCTCAAAACCCTTGATGGAGGGCTTGGAGCGTGTGGTCGAGCGCCGCGAAAAAGCCGTGCTGTTGCACAACCGCCGTGGCTTTGCGCCATTCCTGATGTGCCGCGAGTGCGGCTGCGTCCCCACCTGCAACCACTGCTCCACCGCGCTTACGTATCACGAGCGCACCCATACACTGCAGTGTCACACATGCGGTTCGTCTTGGCGCGTGCAGCCCTATCCGGCGGCCACGAGCCGTTGCCCCAAATGTGGCAGTCGCTACCTGGCAAAAATGGGCCTGGGCACTCAGCAGATCGAGGACGCACTGCACCAGATGCTGCCCGACGACGTCGCCATTATTCGCATGGATGCCGATTCCACGCGCGGCAAGGATGCACACAAAAAGCTGCTCGAGCAGTTCGATGCGGCGGATTGCGCCGTGTTGCTGGGCACCCAAATGATCGCAAAAGGTCTCGATTTTCCCGAGGTCACGCTGGTGGGCGTGGTCAATGCCGATTTTGCCCTCAAGCTGCCGGACTTCCGCGCAGGGGAGCGCGCCTACGATTTGCTGGAGCAGGTCGCGGGCCGTGCCGGACGCGGCGATCGCCCCGGTGAGGTCATCATCCAGACCTACCTGCCCGAGGACCCGGTCATTCGCGCCGTCGCTGAGCATGACCGTTCGGTCTTTACCGACTACGACCTGGACCAGCGCCGCGACGCGCTGTACCCGCCGTTTGTTCGCCTGGTCAACATCTTGGTGTGGTCGGCGAACCGAGACGACGCGCAGGACTACATCGGGCGCATTGCAAAGCTTCTTAAGCGACGCTGGCATGCCGCCGCGCCCGACTTTTTACGGGCGGGAAGTGCCGTGCCGCAGGTGTTGGGCCCGGCTTCGTGTGTAATCGAGAGAGCCAAGGACCGTTACCGCTTCCATCTGCTTGTGAAGTCGCCCGTGGGGTACCATGTCTCTGATGATATCGACGCCTGCCTCAAAGAGGTTGGCTCCGTGCGTGGCGTGAGCTTGAGCGTTGACGTCGACGCCTATGATTTGATGTAACAACTCGAAAGGATGGCCATGGAAGCCAACGGAATCGTACTGTCGCCCGACCCTCGCCTGCGCCAGGAGTGCGCCGTCATCGAGGAGATCACCCCGGCGATCGAGGCGCTTGCCGAGAAGATGAAGAAGATGATGTTCGATAACGGCGGCTGCGGCCTGGCTGCTCCGCAGATCGGTGAGCTCATTCAGCTCGTTACCATCGACTGCGACTACAGCGACAAGAACGACTACGACCCGTACGTGCTTATCAATCCCGTCATTGTTGAGCAGAGTGACCATCTGGTGCCCTTTAGCGAGGGTTGCCTTTCCATCCCTGGCATTAGCTGCGAGATCGAGCGTCCGGACCATGTCGTCGTCGAGGCGTACGACTTGGACGCCAACCTGATTCGCTACGAGGCCACGGGCGATCTGTTCTGCGTGTGCCTGCAGCACGAGATCGATCACCTGCACGGCAACACCATGTTCGAGCGACTGAAGCCCATGCAGAGGCTCAAGGCCGTCAAGGAGTACCAGGACGCCCTGGCCCGCGGCGCTCGACCGGGCGAGACGGAGTAGGTTTGTCCGTCCCCGGGGCACCCGCCTATATCATCCCGTGCTCAAACATTCTCGCTGCGCTGCGAAACTGCGCGCGGGACGATATAGGCGGGTGCCCCGGGGACTACGTTAACGCTGCTTGTCTCGCCCGGGTGCCGTGGGCCAGGGAGGGGCGTCTTCGCTGATAATTGCTTTGTTGGAAGAGCTGCTTTTATTGCGGCTCTTTCTTTGGTTTTGGGTATATTTGTTCTTGTTGAACTGTTCTTGCGACTGGGTGCGTTTGCGACCCGGAACGCTTTTGTTTTGTAGCCGTCTCGGCTCGTTATTGAGAGGAGACTAACTTTTATGCGTATTGTGTTTATGGGTACGCCCGATTTTGCTGTGCCTTCTTTAACTTCGCTTGTTGCGGCTGGCAACGAGATTGCGCTTGTTGTTACTCGTCCTGATGCTGTTCGTGGGCGTGGTAAGAAGCTGGAGCCGTCCCCTGTTAAGGCTAAGGCACTTGAGCTTGGGTTGCCGGTTATTGAGGCTAATCGTATGACGGCCGAGGTTGTTGAGGCGCTCCAAGCTGCGCAAGCCGATATTTTCTGTGTGGCTGCCTATGGTTGCATTTTGCCGGATGACGTGCTGCATATGGCGCCGCTTGGTATTGTGAATGTCCATGCGTCCTTGCTGCCTCGTTGGCGTGGGGCTGCTCCTATTCAGCGTGCGATTCTCGCTGGTGATGAGGTTGCTGGCGTTTCCATTATGCGCATTGGGCATGGCGTGGATACCGGCGCTTATTGCGCCCAGGCGTCTACGTCGGTTGCAGGCAAGCATGCCGAGGCACTGACTACGGAGCTTGGCGAGCTGGGCGGCAAACTGCTTGCCGATACGCTTCCTTCTCTTGCCGATGGCACCGCCGTGTGGACTGAACAGGATGAGGCGCTCGTTACCCATGCTGCCAAGATCTCCAAGCAAGAGATGCGTCTGGATCCGCACATGGCGGCGCTTGATTGCGTGCGTCATGTGCTGGCTTCGTCCGATACCGCGCCTGCTCGTTGCGTGATTGCCGGCAAGACCGTGCGTGTGCTCGATGCTGCGGCGGCTGATGTGTCGCTTGGCGAGGGTCAGGTTCTCGTTAAGGCCAAGCGCGTTTACCTTGGCCTTTCCGATGGCTCGGTTGAGCTGCTCGAGCTTAAGCCTGATGGTAAGCGTGCTATGGCCGCTTCTGCTTGGGCTGCTGGCCTGCAGGGTGCCGATCTTTCGTGGGGTGTTTTGTCATGAGCAAGCTGTCTCCCGCGCGCAAGCTTGCGCTCGATGTGCTGACGGAGGCCGATCGCCGCGGCATGTATGCACGCGACGTGCTGTCCTCTCGCGCATCGGCCAAGGCTATTGACCAGCGCGATTCCGCTTTTGCCGCCCGCTTGGCGCTGGGTGTTGCCGCCACGCAGGGTATTTTGGACGAGCTGCTCGACCAGTTTCTCGATAAGCCTAAAAAGGTTGCGGCGCGTGTTCGCATGGCGCTTCGTATCTCGGCCTTTGAGATGCTCTACCTGCATACCCCTGGCCGCGTTGCCGTGAGTCAGGGTGTTGAGCTGGTGCGTAGCGGCGCTAAATCGGCCGCCGGTTTGGCGAATGCCGTACTGCATAAGGTTGCGGACAACGTTGAGGACTTTGCCGCTGCGGCGGATGCCGATGAGTCCGAGCGTCGTTTGGTTCGTCTGTCGCGCCTGATGGGTCTTCCTCGCTGGCTGTGCGCTCGCATTATGGCTTCGTTTGACACTCCAGAGCGTGCGCTCGGCTTCGCCGGCAATCTGGCGCCCGCGCCGCTCGCTTTGCACGAGAACGCCTTTGCAACCAAACCTGATCCGTACCTATCGCAGCTTGTGGCGCCTGTGTTCCCTGGCTGTCATGCTCCGGTCGATGCTCAGGTTACGGTTGCGTCGGGCGTATTTGAGCGTGCTGCTGCCGTGGCCTCGGACCTTAACGCCCAGCTTATCGCCACAGCTGCCACGCGCCCTGGTAGCTGCCTTGAGATTGGTGCCGGCCGTGGCACCAAGACCTATGTGATGATGTGCCAGGCCAAGCGTGCGGGCTATGAGCGTCAGCATACGGCGCTCGATCTGCATGATCGCAAGTGCGATCTGAATCTCGCTCGTCTGCATAAGGCCGGTATTCAGGGCGTTCGCACGGTTTCGGGTGATGCCTGCGAGCTTAATGAGGTGCTCACATCGTTTGATGCCATGCTTGGCGAGCCGGTTAAGTTCGACACGATCTTTATCGATGCGCCGTGCTCTGGCACCGGAACCATGCGCCGTCATCCTGAGATACCGTGGCGCCTGACCGAAAAAGATGTGACGGTTGAGCTGCCCAAGCTGCAGTTGACGATGCTCAAAGAGGCTGCTGAGCGCGTGACTGCCGGCGGCGAGCTCATCTATGCGACATGCTCGGTCTTCGACGAGGAGAACACGCAGGTGGTGGACGCTTTCCTGAGCTCTCCCGAGGGTGCCGGCTTTAACGTGGCACCGCTTTCCGAGGCGCAGATTCTGCAACTCCCCGAGTTCGATCAGGCCAAGAAGCTCGTTTCCGTACGCCAAAACTCTCGAGGCCTTTTCCAAAGCGTGCCGGTAAACGCCGACTCCTACGACGGTCACTTCTGCGCCAGATTGGTTCGCAAATAATTACTAAGTTGCGGTGAAATAGGGATTGAATATCGGCTTCTAACCGCCAAACAGTCCTTATTTCACCGCAACTCATAAGGAAACCTGGCAGATAATTAGCTACCCATAGCGCAAAGAAATAGCCCCGCGATCGGTGTGTCGGTCGCGGGGCGGCTTAGTTTCTAGTGGTTGTGTGGGCAGTTAGCGCAGCAGCCGCTGGTGGCGCTGGTGCTGGAGCCGCCGCTTCGCTGGTCGGTGTTGTAGAAGCCGCTGCCCTCAAATTTAATACCGCTGGCCGAGAACGTCTTGACGGCCGGAGCACCGCAGCTGGGGCACACGACCTCGGGAGTCTCGGACATAGGATGCTCAACCTCAAACACGTTGCCGCAGCTCGAGCACTTGTAATCGTAGCGCGCCATAATACTTCCTTTTCAGCACAAAGCGGGCAGATTACTCTGCCCGCAAAAATTCAAACGTCTGTAACTGTACCCTATATCGGGCGTTTTATCACGCTTCGCCCCAGAATCTATGCGTGTTGCGCAGGAGCTGTGCGGTTTTGCCCTCGGCGGCCGCAACGTCGGCCTCGTCAGCCTGCCAGGTCCAGTTGCCCGTGGCCACGCCCGGTACGTTCATGCGCGCGTCGTCGCCAAGCCCCAGGACATCCTGCAGCGGCATCATCACCAGGGGAGCGTCGCTTGCCAGCGCATCGCTCATCAGCTTGGCCGCCACCTCAACACCGCTTGGTTCATCGCCGCCCGCAAAGGAACGCGTGCTCCAACCGGCCAATGTCGACGTATCGTGCGTCGAGGTGTACAGGATCTTGCCCGGCGTGGGGTGCACGCCGTTGCAGACGTCGTAGTCGCTAAACTCCAGCACGTCCATGCCGGGAAAGCCGCAGGTCGAAGCCATGGCGCGAACGCCGGGCGTCAGGTAGCCCAGGTCCTCGGCAATAAAGTTGAGCGGCCCCAACTCGTCATAGGCGGTCTGGAAAAGGTCCTTGCCCGGGCCTGCCAGCCAACGCCCGTCGGCGCAGGACTTACCTGCGGGAATGCTAAAGTAGCTGTGGAAGCCCAAGAAGTGATCCAGGCGCACGCGGTCGTAGAGCGAGAACGCACGACGTAGGCGATCCATCCACCAGCGGTAGCCGTTCTGCTTCATGTGGTCCCAGCGGAACGTCGGGTTGCCCCACACCTGGCCCTCGGGCGCAAAGTTGTCGGGCGGCGCACCGGAGATCTCGATTGCCTTACCGGTATCGGACAGCCAGAAGTTCTCGGGCTCGCTCCACGCATCGGCCGAATCGTCCGAGACATACATCGGGATATCGCCGATGACCTCGATGCCCTTCTTGTGCGCGTAGTTCATGAGCTCGCACCAGGCTAGGTCAAAGCGGTACTGCATGTACGCCTGCAGCTCTGCCTCGTCGTGGAAACGCTTGTCGTCAATCAGGTGCTCGTTGTAGCGCGCGACATCCGCCGGCCAATCGTGGCGCGACTCGCCCTCAAAGTACTTCTTTACGGCCATGTAGACGCAGTATTTCTCGAGCCAATCGGCGTTGCGATGTTTAAACGCGGTGTAGAGCGGATCGGCATCTTCGCCGCCACGGGCCTTCCAAGTCTCAAAGTCGGCCGCCAGCTCCTCTTGGCTCTCGGGCAGCAGGTCAATATTGCCCGCAAAGGCCGAAGGCCCGGCGTAAGGGGAGCGGAAGAAGTCCGTTGGGTTGACAGGCAGGACCTGCCAGTAGCGCATGCCCATAGCGGACAGATGGTCGATAAAGCGACGCGTGGGTGCACCGATCGTGCCGGGCTTGCCGTCATCGGTCGGTACCGAGGTGATATGGCACACAACGCCCGCGCCGTGATCGAGCGGCTCCTGCAAGCGCTGCTCGGCATGATGATAGATGATCGACGAGCCCAGCGGATACAAATCGAGCGTGACCGTGCCGTTGTGGATCTCGCACTCGTGACCGCTGATCACGTCACTCGCGCATTCATCGAGCGCCGGAATCGTCACGCGGTGCGAATTGCGCAGACTACGGTTGATGATAACCGTCGCGGACTCGCCATCCTTGCCCGTGCGGTTGTATGCCAGCACCTCGTCGTTGAGCGCGAAGGCCTTGATCTCGCCGTCGATCATAAACGGCAGTGCGCGGCGTACGGCGGAGGCGTTTTTGACAATAGCCAGCGTGTCGAAGTCGTGCAGTTGGTCCTTGGTCGGCAGGGTGCGGCGGTTGCCCGGATCGGTTAGACCCTCCAGGCCGTATTCGTCGCCGTAGTAGATCGAAGGCACGCCGGGGAAGGTCATCTGCATGAGCGTGGCGAGCCAAAAACGGCTCTTGGCCAGGCCCATCGAGTTCTCGTCCAGGCGCCATTTGCTGCGCTCGCACTCGGGCAGCTGCGACTCGTCGGGGCCGCCGCCGAGCACCGAGATGATACGCGGGCGGTCGTGGCTCGACAGCAGGTTGAGCGCGCAGGACAATGCCTCGCTCGGGTAGTTCTCGCGCAGGGTCTCGATATCCTCAGCGGCCTCGTAGGCGTTCTTGTAGCCCATCAAAAAGCCGATGACCATGTCGCGGAAGGGGTAATCCATAGCCGAGTCAAGCTCGGATCCTTGCAGGTAACGACGCAAATGGCCATAGCTTATCTTGTTAGAGGCGTCTTCCCAGACCTCTCCGAGTAGCAGTGCGTCGGGCTTCTCGGCGATCACGGCCTTTTTGATCTCGGCCAGGAAATCGTCCGAAAGCTCGTCGGCCACATCCAAGCGCCAGCCATGGGCACCGGCGCGCAGCCATTTACGAATCACGCCGTCCTTGCCCAGAAGCTTCTCGCGCACCAATTCGGAGCTCTCATTGATGGCGGGCATATTGCCCACGCCCCACCAACAGTCGTATGAGCCGTCCTCGTGGAAATAGAACGCGTCGCGCCACGGCGAATCCTCGCTCTGCCACGCGCCCACGCCGGGGTAGTTGCCGTAGCGGTTGAAATAGATCGAGTCATCGCCCGTGTGGTTGAAGACGCCGTCCAGAATGATGGAGATGCCCAGCTTCTCGGCCGCCTGGCACAGTTCGGTAAAGTCCTGCTCGGTGCCCAGGATCGGGTCGATCTTGGTGTAGTCGGCCGTGTCGTAGCGGTGGTTGCTCGCGGCTTCAAAAATGGGGTTGAGGTAGATGGCCGTAAAGCCCAGCTCGGCGATGCGAGGCAGGTCTTCCTGGATGCCCTTGAGCGACCCGCCGTAGAAGTCCCAGGTTTTGATGGAGCCGTCTTCGGCGCGCTCGTACACGGGCGGCTCGTTCCAGTCCTCGACCATGCGGCGCTGGATTCCGTTGCGTGGTTTTTCGACCTCGGCCAGCGTGCGCTCGCGCCAGTTTTCATCTCGGGCGTAGCGATCGGGGAAGATCTGGTAGACCATGCCACGCTCGTACCACTCGGAACGCACTTCGCGGTGCTTATAGACGGTAATCTGGAAGGACGGAACCTCGGCGTAGTCGTAGGTTACGCCCTCGCCGCCGGTGCGACCCTGCGGTGCGCCCAAGCGGACCTCGGGCTGGCCCTCGATATTGCATATAAAGCTGTACCACACAAGACACGGTTCAGTGCATTTGAGCTCGCCGGTAAAAATGCCATCGCCTTCGTGCTCCATTGGGATCAGGGTCTCGCCGACTTCATCGACCCAGGTGCGCAGCGTAAGCGTTGCCTGGTTGGGATCGGCATCCTCCAAAATCACCGAGAGTGCAACGGAAGTTCCAGTGGTCACAGCGCCAAACGGAGTGCGAAACTGCGGTAGACGGCTGTTGTGTATCAATCTCATAGTACGGTCCAGTTCAATAGAATCATGGCCTGCGGGCCATGGGTTTTACGCCTAAGATGTAAGTATATCTGTAGTACACAGGGTGTATAAACAACATCCGTTTACCATCGGCGAACGGTTGTCCTAGAAAATCGTTTTACCACTACCTACAGAGAAGGGGCGCCCGGTTGGAGCGCCCCTTGCTTAGGGTTTGATGAGGTTTTGGATCGTCTGGATTAGCGGCGCTTGCGGGTGGCCGTTGCCTTGCGGACGGAAGTCTTCTTGGTCGGAGCCTTTTCCTCGGTCGCGGCGACGGGGGAGACCGGGGCCTTCTTGGCGGGCTCGACCTTAGGCTCGGCCTTTGCCGTAGCCTTCGGAGCGGCAGCCTTTGCCGTGGTCTTCTTGGCCGTCGTCTTGCGCTTGCGCGTGGTGGTCTTGGCGGTCGGCTTGGCCTCGACAGCTGCTTCGGCCTTGGGCTCGGCAGGCGTCTCCTCGAACTTGACGGCGGGCTTTGCGGCAGCCTTCGGAGCGACCTTGGTCGCAGTAGCCTTGGCGGCCGTCGACTTCGTTGCCGTGGTCTTCTTGGCAGCTGTTGCCTTCTTGGCAGTCGTGGTCGTCTTTTTGGCAGCGGTCTTTGCCGGAGCCTTGGCGGCCGGTTTGGCCTCAGCGACCTCGGCCTTTACCTCGGGAGCAGCCTCGGCCTCGGCGGTCTTCTTGACAGCGGCGGTCGTGCGCTTGCGCGTGGTCGTTGTCTTGGCAGCCGTTGTTTTAGTCGCGGCAGCTTTGGTCGTCGTAGCCTTCTTAGTGGTCGTCTTGCGGGTCGTGGTCTTCTTAGCTGTGGGCTTTGCAGCGGGCTTGACCTCGTCCTCTGCCTCAAGAGCAACCTCAGCCTTCACCTTAGGCTCGGCCTTTGCGGGCTCAGCCTCAACCGGCTTCTCTTTGGCCTTGGGCTCTTCAGCGGCCACCGGCTCAGCAACAGCTTCAGTCTCGTCGACAACAGCCGCAGGCCTCTCAATCTCCGGATGCATAAAGAAGTACAGGTCCAGATACTTGTCGGCCGAGCGCGTCCAGCTAAAGTCCTGGCTCATGGCCTGCGTGACCAGCTGGTTCCAGGCATCGCGGTTGTCCCAGAACAGGCGTGCCGCACGGAACACGGCGTCGCCCATCTCGTCGCCGTTAAAGTTACTAAACGAGAAGCCCGTGCCCTCGCCGGTAAACTCGTTGTACGGGATCACAGTGTCCTTCAGGCCACCGGTCTCGCGCACGATGGGCAGGGTGCCGTAGCGCATGGCGATGATCTGCGACAGGCCGCAGGGCTCAAACTTCGACGGCATCAGGAACATGTCGGCGGCAGCATACATGCGCTGCGACAGCGCCGGATCGAACTCGATGCGCGCGGCCATGGTGCCGGGGTACTTGTCCTGGAAGTAGCGCAGGCCGTCCTCGTAGTCGCGGTCGCCGGTGCCCAGCACCGCCACCTGCACGCCTCCGGCCAAAATGCGGTCGAGCGCGTACATGACCAGATCCAAGCCCTTCTGGCGCGTCAGGCGCGTGACCATCACCATAAGTGGACGGTCGTCGCGAACCTCGAGTCCCAGCTCTTCCTGCAGCTTGGCCTTGCACACTGCCTTACCGGAACGGTCATCAACCGTGTAGTTAGCGGCAATGCGCTTGTCGGTCGCCGGGTCAAAGCCTGCCACGTCAATGCCGTTCAAAATACCTTGCAGCGCATAGGAGCGCTCGCGCAGCACGCCGTCCAGGCCCTCGCCAAACTCGGGCGTCTGGATCTCGTTGGCATAGGTGGGGCTCACCGTGGTGATGGCATCGGCATAGCGCAGCGCGCCCAGCATGTAGTTGATGCTGCAGGCGTCGCAACGCAGCTGCGAGGCGGCCGCCGGAATATGCGCCACGCCCAGGATGTCCTCCATCACGGTGTCGCTAAACTGGCCCTGGAACGCCACGTTGTGGATCGAGAACACGGTCTTGACGCGGTCGTACAGCGGCAGGCCCTGGTAGAACTCGCGCAAGAACACGGGCGCCAGTGCGGTCTGCCAGTCGTTGCAGTGCAGGATGTCGCACTCAAAACCGGCCGGCAGGTGCTGCAGACTCTCGGTGATAGCCTTGGAGAAGAACGCGAAGCGCTCGCCGTCATCAAAGAAGCCGTACGGATAGTCGCGCGCAAAGTAGCGCTCGTTGTCGATGAACATATAGGTGACGCCGTCGTGCTCGAGCTTCTCGAGCCCGCAGTACTCGTTGCGCCAGCCCAGGCTCACGTAAAAGTCGGAGAAGTGCTCCATCTGGGACTTGTACTCGTCCTTGATGGTGGCGTACTTGGGCACCATCACGATGACCTCGGCGCCGGCGCGCACGAGCGCCGCAGGCAGCGAGCCCGCCACGTCGCCCAGGCCACCGGTCTTTACAAACGGTGCGCACTCGGCCGAGGCAAACACGATCTGCATCTTTTTGCTGGAATCTGCCATATTGTCTCCCATGTTGTTATTCGAGAATAGCCGCCAGGCGCGAACCGGGCGGCTATTCTACATGTTACGAGCGATGTTGCGGTGCCAACGTTAACGTACGATGGTGGTGTCGGAAGTTAACGGAGCCTTGCCCAGCACCAGGATGTTCTCGGGCGTGCCGCGAAGCTCGGTGTTGGTGGGGACCACGTTGTTCTTGTCCAGAATGGCGTTCTCGACGCGGGCGCCGCTCTTGATGATGCAGCTCTGGTTGATAATCGAGTTGGTCACCGAAGCGCCTTCCTCGACCACGACGCCGCGCGACAGGATCGAGTTGCGCACGGTGCCCTTGATGATGCAGCCGGCCGAGATGATCGAGTTGCAGGCGTGGCTGCCGGTCGCATAGCGCGAAGGCGGCACGTCGTGAGCCTTGGTCAGGATCGGGCGCTCGGGGTCAAAGAGCTGGTCGGCCACGGTCTGGTCGAGCAGGTCCATGCTGCGGCGATACAGCGACTTCTCGCTAAACACGCCCACGACCTCGCCCTTGTACTCGTAGCTGCACACGTCGATGTTGCCAAAGTCGCCCTGGAGTGCCTCGAGCAGGTCCAGATAGTCGGCGGCCTGGTAGTGGTCGATAATCTCGAGCAGCGTATCGCGGTTGACGATGCAGCAGTCCATAGAGGCGTTGTCGCCGTACACGACGCCGGCGCTCACGCCCGTCAGGCGGCCGTTCTCGTTAATCTCGAGCTTGGTCTCGTCATCGACGTTGCGCGTGGCCTTGCAGTACACCACGGTCATCTGGGCACCGGAGTTCTCGTGCGCCTCGATGATGGTGTTGAGGTCCATGTTAAAGATGATGTTGGTGCCCATCATCACGACATAGGGCTTCTCCGAGCGCTGGAACAGCGTCTTGTTGGAGATGATGTCGCGCAGCAAGAAGCGCATGCCGCCCTTGGTGGTGCCATACGCGTTGCCGGGCACCATGAACAGGCCGCCCTTCTTGCGGTCCAGGCCCCAGTCCTTGCCCGAGCCCACGTGGTCGATCAGCGAGCGGTAGTTGCCCGGCATGACGACGCCGACGGTCTTGATGCCGGCGTTCATCATGTTGGACAGCGGAAAGTCGATCAGGCGGTAGCGGCCCAAAAACGGAACGGATGCGATGGGGCGGTCCTTGAGCAGCACGCTGCCGTAGGTCGAAGAGTAGTTAGCGGTGATATAACCGATGGCCTTGCGATTGATCATCGGATCATTCCCCCTTCCCGATAACGACGTCATTTCCAACGACGGCCGTATCCTTGGTGGTATCGACAGAGCCGAGCTTCACGCCCTCTTCGACCGTGGAGTTCTCGCCCAAAATAGCGCGGCAGATGTGCGCGCCGCTCTTAACGTGCGCACCCGGCAGCAGCACGGAGTCCTCGACCACGGCGCGCTCCTCGATGATGACATCGGTCGAAAGGATCGAGTGGCGAGCGGTGCCGTAGATCTTGCAGCCATTGGAGACCAGGCAGTCGTCTAGGCGGCCGTCCGGGCCAATGTAGTGCGGCGGACGCGTGGTGATGTTGGACATGATGGGGAAGTTCTTGTCGAACAGATCGAACTCGGGGTTGTTACCCAGCAGGTCCATCGAGGTCTCATGGAAGCTGGCGATGGTGCCGACGTCCTTCCAGAAGCCGTGGAACTCGTAGCTGTACAGGCGCTTGTTCTCACCGAGCAGCTTGGGGATGATGTCCTTGCCAAAGTCGTGGCTCGAGCGCTGGTCCAGAGCGTCCTCCTCGAGCGCCTCGATCAGCACGTCGGCCGAGAAGATGTAAATGCCCATGGAAGCGAGGTTCGAATCGGGCTTCTCGGGCTTCTCGGTGAACTTGGTGATGCGGCCGTCCTCGGGGTCGGTGGTCAGGATGCCAAAGCGGCTGGCCTCCTCCCACGGCACGGGCATAACGCTCACCGTGAGGTCGGCGTTGTTCTCAATGTGCGTCTTGAGCATCTTGCGGTAGTCCATGCGATACAGGTGATCGCCCGAAAGAATCAGGACGTACTTGGGGTCGTTGGCCTTGATGTAGTCGAGGTTCTGCGTAATGGCGTCTGCCGTGCCCGCGTACCAGGCGCCGCCGGTCTGTGTCTCGTACGGCGGCAGGATCGATACGCCGCCGTCGCGGCTGTCCAGATCCCACGCCTCGCCGGATCCCACGTAGGCATGCAGCAGGTAGGGACGGTACTGCGTCAGAACGCCCACCGTGTCGATGCCCGAGTTGGAGCAGTTGGACAGCGAAAAGTCGATAATGCGGAACTTGCCACCAAAGCTAACCGCCGGCTTAGCGATCTTTTGGGTGAGTGCCCCCAATCGGCTGCCCTGTCCTCCTGCGAGGAGCATCGCGATGCATTCTTTCTTACTCATCGATTTCTCCTTCTGTCATCGATGTTCCTAACCCATTAGCGACGGGCGCGGCGCACTGTCACGCCCGTCGAGTAATGCCGTGCGGCAAAGGGAGTTCGCGCGCCTTTACGCGTGCCAGATCTCGTCGCGGTACTCGCGAATGGTGCGGTCGCTCGAGAACCAGCCCGAGGAGGCGGTGTTGAGCAGGGCCTTGCGGTTCCAGGTCTCCTGGTCGCCGTAGCTGTTCGTGAGCTTCTCCCAGGCGTCGACGTAGCTGCGGAAGTCTGCCATGACCAGATCGGGGTCGTTGTTGTTCATGAGCTCGTTGTAGATGCTCTCGAAGTTGCCCGAAAGACCCGCAAAGGTGTTGTCCTTGAGCTCGTCCATAACGCGGCCCAGACGCTCGCGGTCGCCGTTGAGGGTATCCCACGCAAAGTAGCTGTTGGATGCCCAGAGCTGCTCGACCTCGGGAGCGGTCAGGCCAAAGATGGCCTCGTTCTCGCGGCCGGCCAGGTCGGCGATCTCGATGTTGGCGCCGTCGAGGGTGCCCAGCGTAATGGCGCCGTTCATCATGAGCTTCATGTTGGACGTGCCCGAGGCCTCCTTGCCGGCCGTGGAGATCTGCTCCGAGATCTCGGCGGCGGGGTAGATGAGCTGGGCGTTGCTCACGCGGAAGTTGGGGATAAAGCAGACCTTCATGACCTCATTGACGCGGGCATCGTTGTTGATGACGTCGGCCACGGAGTTAATGAGGCGGATGGTCTCCTTGGCAAAGGTGTAGCTCGAGGCGGCCTTGCCGCTAAAGATGAAGGTCGTCGGCGTCACGTGGAAGTTAGGATCGGCGATGCGACGGTTGTAGATGTCCATCACCTTCATGATGTTCATGAGCTGGCGCTTATAGGCGTGGAAGCGCTTTACCTGGACATCGAAGACGGTGTTGGGGTCGATAACCAGACCGGTCTCGGCCTTGACGTAGGCGGCCAGACGCTCCTTGTTGGCGCGCTTGGAGGCACCCACGGCCTTCAGGAACTCGGTGTCGTCCTTAAACTCCTTGAGTTTCTCAAGCTCAAAGGCGTCTTTGAGCCAGCCATCGCCAATGGCCTCGGTCACGAGCCTGGCGTAGGTGGGGTTGGCCTCGGCAAAGAAGCGACGGTGCGAGATGCCGTTGGTCTTGTTGTTGAACTTCTCGGGCGTCAGGGCATAGAAGTCCTTGAGCACGATGTTCTTGATGATGTCGGAGTGGATCTTGGCCACGCCGTTGACGCTGTGGCTGCAGATCACAGACAGGTTGGCCATGCGAATCTCGCCGTCCCACAGGATGGCGGTCTGGCGCAGACGCTCCTGCCAGCCCTCCTGCGTGGTGTCGAAAGACTCGTGCCAACGACGACTGATCTCGTCGATGATCTGGTACACGCGGGGGAGGAGCTTGGAGAACGTGCCGATGGGCCACTTCTCCAGGGCCTCGGGCAGGATGGTGTGGTTGGTGTAGCTCACGACCTGCGTCACGATGTTCCAGGCGTCATCCCACTCGAGCTTCTTCTCGTCGATGAGGATGCGCATGAGCTCGGGGCCGCACATGGCGGGGTGAGTATCGTTGGTGTGGATGGCCACAAACTGCGGCAGCAGCTCCCAGTTCGCGCCGTGCTCCTTCTCAAAGGTGTCGAGCAGGCTGTAGATGCCGGCCGAAACAAACAGGTACTCCTGCTTCAGGCGCAGCAGACGACCGTGCTCGCCGGCGTCGTTGGGGTAGAGGATGGCGCTGATGGCCTCGGCCTCGGCGCGCTCGGCATCGGCCAGGGCATAGTCGCCGCGGTTGAAGGCCTCCAGGTCAAAGTGCTCCTCGACCGGCTCTGCGGCCCAGACGCGCAGCTTGTTGACGGTCTCGCCGGCATAGCCCACAACGGGGATGTCATATGGGACGGCCAGGATGTCCTGCGTGTCCACCGTGCGGTAGAACGTGCGGCCGTTCTCCTCAAAGCCCTCGACGCGGCCACCGAACTTGATGGTCACGGCCTTGTCCTGACGACGGACCTCCCAGGGATAGCCGTGGGTGAGCCACTCGTCGGTGGCCTCGACCTGGCTGCCGTTGACAATCTCCTGCTTAAACAGGCCGTAGCGGTAGCGCATGCCGTTGCCGTAGCCGGCAATGCCCTCGGCTGCCATGGAATCCAGGAAGCATGCGGCCAGACGGCCCAGGCCACCGTTGCCCAGAGCCGGATCGGGCTCCTGGTTCTCGATGACGGACAGGTCGAAGCCCATGTCTTCGAGCGCCTCGGCGACCATGTCGCGCACGCCAAAGTTGAGCAGGTAGTTGTCGAGCAGGCGGCCGATCAAAAACTCGATCGAGAAGTAGTACACGCGCTTCTTGCCCTCGGCGGTGACGCGGGCGTCGCTCTTGGTGGCAACGGTGCGCGCCTTCTCGGCCACGAGTTTGGCCAGGGCGTTAAAGCGGTCGAGGTCACTGGCGGCCTCGACGCTCTTGCCGCTGATGCTCATGACGGCATCGCGATAGAGCTCGGTAAACTCCTGCTTGTTGTCGAAGATCTTATTCATACGTTCCTTTCCGCCGGGGATGTTTCTCCCGGAACGGTTATGACTTACATCCTACGCCCCCGCGGGGCGGGTAATTACAGCTGTAACGGCTTTGTTACGCTTTCTTGGCAGACGGCTTAACAGAAGCAGACTTGGCCTTGGTAGCGGCCTTTTTGGCAGCCGGTTTCTTGGCTGCGGCCTTAGCAGCGGGCTTTGCGGCAGCCTTGGCCTTGGTCGTCGTAGCCTTGGCCTTAGCCGGAGCCTTCTTAGCAGCCGCAGGCTTGGGCTTCACCGAAGACATACGCTTTTTGGGCGCAGCCTTGGGCTCCTCGACCACGGGCGGCTTATAGCTGCTGGGACCGCGGCGCTTAAGCACCACGCCTGCCAGACCGGGCACCTTAATCTCAATGGAGTCCATCTGTCCATTCCAGGGATAGGGCTCGCTCGAACAGGTGTAGGGCTCCTCACCGGCGTATCCGCTGCCACCGAACTCGGGGCGGTCAGAATCAAAGATGACCTCCCAGTCACCCTCGCGCGGCACGCCCACGCGGAAGCTCTCGTAGCTCGCCGGATCAAAGTTGATCAGGATCACCAGGTCGTCATCGACGTCCTCGCCCTGGCGCACAAAGCTCACGATGGACTGCTTGGAGTTGTCCGCGTCGATCCAGGTAAAGCCGTCGTCGGTGTAGCCGCGCTCGTACAGGGCAGGCTCGGCGGTGTACAGGTGGTTGAGCGCCTTGATAAACGCCTGATGATGACGGTGGGTCTCGTACTCCTCGGTCAGGAACCACTGGATGGACTCGTAGTAGCGCCACTCAATAAACTGGCCGATCTCGTTGCCCATAAAGTTGAGCTTGGCACCGGGGTGCGTCATCTGGTAGAAAGCCAGCGTGCGCAGGCCGGCAAACTGGCGCCACCAGTCGCCCGGCATGCGGCCGATCAGCGAGCACTTACCGTGTACGACCTCGTCGTGGCTCAGCGGGCAGATGAAGTTCTCGGTAAAGGCGTACATGATGGAGAACGTGAGCAGCCCGTGGTTGCCGGGGCGCCACGGAAAATCGGTCTGCATGTAGTGCAGGGTGTCGTTCATCCAGCCCATGTCCCACTTGTAGTGGAAGCCCAGGCCGCCGTCCTGCGGCGGATAGGTCACGAGCGGCCACGCAGTGGATTCCTCGGCCATCATCATCACGTCGGGGAAGTGGGCCTCCACGGCGCAGTTGACCTGACGGATAAACGCACTGGCGTCCAGGTCCTCCTCAGTTCCGTACTTGTTGAACTTCTTTTGCCCCGGATCGTCAATGCCAAAGTTGAGATACAGCATGCTGGACACGCCGTCCATGCGAATGCCGTCAACGTGGAAGTTCTCGAGCCAATACAGCACATTGGAGACCAGGAAGGAGCGGACCTCGCCACGGGCGAAGTCGAACTTGTGCGTGCCCCAGTTGGGGTGAATCTCGTGCTCAAACAGCATGTGGCCGTTAAAAGTGGCAAGGCCGTGGGAGTCGGCGCAAAACCCGCCGGGCACCCAGTCCATGATCACGCCAATGCCTGCCTCGTGGCACGCATCGATAAAGTGCATGAGCTGCTGCGGGCTGCCGTAGCGCGACGTGGCGGCGTAGTAGCCGGTCGTCTGGTAGCCCCAGGAGCCATCGAAGGGATGCTCCATGAGCGGCATGACCTCGATATGCGTGTAACCCATGTCGCGCACGTAGTCCACGAGCTCCACCGACAGGTCGTCGTAGGTGTAGAACTCGCCGCGCTGCGCGGGGAAGGGGTCCATGGGACCGGGGTAGTTGCCGAACTCGTCCGGCTCGCCCTGCGGCGCGTCGCCGTGGCGCTTCCACGAGCCAATATGCACCTCGTAGATGTTGAGCGGCTGCGACATGTGGTTGTGACCGGCGCGGCGCTTGAGCCACGCGGCGTCGTTCCACTTATAGCCGTCGAGGGTCCACAGCACGCTGGCGGTACCCGGAGGGCACTCGGCCTTAAAGGCATACGGATCGGCCTTATAGAGCTTTTCTCCCTCGTTTGTCTCGATGAGATACTTATAGAGCTGGCCCTGCTCGGCGCCAGGAATAAAGCCTTCCCAAATAGCGCTCGTATGCACGGGCACCAGCGGGTTGGCTTCCTCATTCCAATCGTTAAATTCGCCAATGACATGGACGCTCTTTACGTCGGGCGCCCAAACGCAAAAGCGCCAGCCGCGCGTGCGGTTCTGCGTGTCGGGGTGCGCGCCCATCTTTTCCCAGCTGCGCTCCCACATGCCAATGCCAAACAGATAGACATCGTCCTTAGAGAGTTCCGGCGCGTGCGGGGCGGCTTTACGGGTAGCGGGCTTTTTGGTTGCTGGCTTTAGCTTTGTATCGCTCACGTTTGATCCCATCATGACGCGGCAGCGTGTTGCCTTGGTGACTAGATGCGAAAGGTCCAAGGCTGCACGAATCGAAGGGACGGCGATAGTTCTATGATTCGTTCCACCTCGCGTGCTCGGTGGAACTTTCGGCAGAAACTACGATAACACCTGTACGTTACTTTTATGAAGGAAAGTGGTTTTAGGGCGGCGTTTAATCGGTAAGCGCCATGTTTAGACCACTGGCAGAATTGCCGTGGTAAAACTCTTGACAGTTTTACCAATTAGGGTTTCAAGATTGTTAGTCTGACGTTTGGTAAAACGTTTTTAGCAGGATGTTTACCATTTGACATTGAAAGGTTCGTTTATGTTCCAGACCGCCGCCTCCAACGTTGCTTTTATTTTCGATTGCGACGGCACACTGGTTAATAGCACCCCCGTTTGGGCTTATGCCCAGCCCGAGTTATTGCACCGCCACGGAGTTGACGTGACGGTCGATGATTTTGCCCAGTTTGAGCATCTTTCGCTGGAGGACGAGTGCCAGGCCTACCACGATACGTGGGGTATTGGTGCGAATGGTGAGGAGCTGTATCGCGAGCTGGGCGACATCCTGATCGATGGCTACTCCAAGGTGCCGCCGCGCGAGGGACTCCTTGCATTTTTGGAGCAGGCGAAAACGGCGGGCGTTGCCATGTGCGTGGCTACGTCCACGCCGGCCGAGCTGGTGCAGTCCGCGCTCGCTGGTGCCGGGCTTGACGCGTACATGGAGTTTGTTACCACGACGGGTGAGGCAGGACGCTCCAAGCAGTTCCCCGATGCGTACGAGCTGGCGCTGCGCCGCCTGGAGGAGCGCCACGGGTGCAAGTTTGAGCGCGCTTGGGTGTTTGAGGACGCGGTCTTTGGCCTTAAGAGCTCTGGAGTCGCCGGCTTTAAGCGTGTAGGTATTTATGACCCACACGGCCGCATGAAGCGCGACGACGTGCACGCCAACTGCGATATCTTTATCGACAGCTACGAGGAGCTTGATCTGGCTCGCGTGCTTGCATTTGAGGGATAGGCGAGGGCTGTGACTTGCAAGGTATTAGTGGTCTGCGGCTCGCCCGTGGTTGCAAGCGCGGATCTGTTGCGTAGGCTAGCGGGGGAGTGCGACCACGTTGTCGCCGTGGATCGCGGGCTCGACGCGCTGCTGGGCGCCGGCCTGGGCTGCGACGTGTATGTGGGGGATGCCGATACGGTGAGCGACGCAGGCCGTGCGTTGGTCGATGCCGCCGAAGCCTTTGAGGTAGAGCGCCACGACCCGTACAAGGACTATACCGATCTGGCGTTGGCGCTCGATTCCGTCCGACGTCGCTGGCCAGGTGCCGAAGTGATAGCAACCTGCGCCACCGGCGGCCGTCCGGATATGGCGCTTTCCGTACTGGGGCTGCTCGCTGGCTATGAGGATGCCCCGGTCTGGATTGCTGAAGACGAGACCACGGCCCGCATCCTTCGCGCCGGCGAATCATGGACCATCGAAGGTGCCGAGGACAAGACGTTCTCCATCATCGCCATAGCCCCTGGGACGGTTGTAAGCGAGCACGGCCTAGAGTGGGAACTAGATCACAGCCCCCTGGGCTTGTTGGCCGACACGGGCATTAGCAACGTCGTAAAAGGAACAGCTAAAATAGACGTTCACCAAGGAACCGCGATAGCGTTTTTGCTGCGTGAGGGTTTTATCGGGACGGTGGGTTAATTGACTAATTTTGCCGAAGTCAAAATTAGTCAATTCAGCCCCGTCCCAGGAAAACCCGTAAGTAAGATAATCAACTCAAAAAAGTTCTTGCACGTCGCGCCAACTTCCCCTATAGTATCTCCTCGTCACGGGGGCGTAGCTCAGCTGGGAGAGCGCTTGACTGGCAGTCAAGAGGTCAGGGGTTCGATCCCCCTCGTCTCCACCATAGTGAATGTAAAGGCCTTCGGAATTCCGAAGGCCTTTTTTATGCCAAAATACCTCGCGCCACAAACCCATACCCACATCAACAAATAGTTGCACAATTTATTTCCCATGTCTGTACATAGTTTGTTATCCAAACGCAATTACCAGTGCAGCTCGCTGCTTCAGTTGGGCTTCAGGAATGCTCCCAATTATTGCCAGCACCACAAATAACCTGCGCCAACGTGAACAACATCCCAAAACAACCCCCTTAAGCACGTCAAATGAACGAAATGTTGTCCAACGCAGCCCAAATCAGTTTCGCTACCAGCTTGTGCTAGGATACCTAACGTTACATGAGTTCAACTGTGTTCACGGCTCCAGCAAGTCACAAAGCGCAGGGTCGATCAGCATCCGGCCGTAACGGCGGTGTTAGAAAAACCACGAGCTCCAATATCGATTGCCATGCACGTTTTGCACTTGCTTTTGCGGCTATTTATAAGTTCGCATTAGAAGGTATAATTTGTTATGGCAAACCACAGCAGTCCTACAGCTGTTTGCGTGCGGTCCAGTTTTGTACCCGCTTGGCTGGCTCGCACGCAGCCAGCTGGGGACGCGGTTATTTTGCGATACACGTCCGCGTCTCTAGCAACTGCACTTATACATACCGTTCACGGTGGGGCAGAGCCACGTGCTTGTCTAACTGGGCTCAGGGTTTGAATATGGAGCGCCTTCGCGCACAAGCGCCCTGGCGAAGCCATACCCAAACCCCGTGAGCCACACGTAAGACAGCAAGGGGGTGGTGCTCGTGTGGTATGTGATCCAGGTCATTAACGGTCGCGAAGACGTATTGCGCGAGCGCATTGAGCGTATGGTGCCGGCTGGTGCCATGCAGGAGCTCTTTTATCCCCAATTTCAAACCGAGATCAAAGTACACGGCGAATGGGTCAATACGACCAAGCCGCTCTTTCCCGGTTATCTTATCTGCGATACGGCAGATCCCCGCACCGTGCAACAGTATCTGCTGCGCATGGACGACTTTGCCCGGGTGCTTTCCCAAGACGGTCAGTTTGTGCCGCTGGCAAAAGAAGAGGTCCAGCTTATTGGCAGCTTTACGCATAGGGGAGACCGCGTAGTGCCCATGAGCGAAGCCCTTAAAGACGGAGACCAGGTCGTAGTTACGGCAGGCCCGCTGCTGGGTCACGAAGGCCTTATCAAAACCATTAACAGACGCAAAAGCACTGCTTATCTGGAGCTCGATCTGTGCGGCCGGCGCGTAACCACCCGCGTTGGCCTTGCCGTTCTTTCAAACGAGCAGCGCGTCATGCGCAACCTTAAAAAGGCGATCGCCTAGCTGCAGATGGTCGCCACACAGAATAGGAAGGATCCCCGACCCGGGGACGAAGTGTTGGAAGAGGACATGTCGGATAAAACTGAATATATAACTGATGTTCCTTGTGATACGTCAATGATCGGTCAAGTCATTGATCGGCAGAATGGCTCTCATGCTCCTGTGGCGACGGAATTTCCGCCTCCCGTCGAGAACCCTGCTCCGGCGCAAGGTTTCGTAGCGACAGGAAGCTATAAGGCACCCGCTGCCGATCCCAATGCTGCTGCTCCCAAGAAAGGTGGGCCAGGCTACTTTGCCTTCAAGCGAGCCTTTGACATCGTGTTCTCTGCTGGCGTCTGTGTGGTATTGGCTATCCCCGTCATAGCCGCATGCATCGCCATAGAGATTGACTCTCCCGGCAAGCCGTTTTTTCGCCAAAAGCGAGTCGGTAAGGGCGGCAAGCCTATCTATATCTTCAAACTCCGAACCATGGTCTCTGACGCTCACGAGCACCCTGAGAAGTACATGACTCCCGAGCAGTTGGCGCAATGGCAGCGCGAACAAAAGGTTGACGATGACCCACGCATTACGCGCGTTGGTCGTTTTCTACGTCACACCTCACTCGACGAATTGCCGCAGTTCATCAACGTTCTTATAGGGGATTTATCCGTTATTGGACCAAGGCCTGTGACGCTCGAAGAAACCTACGAGTACGGTGACGCTCGCGACGAAGTTCTTGCTTGTAAGCCGGGCATTACTGGCTGGTGGGCCGCAACGGATCGTAATGATTCGACTTGGGGGAGTGGTCAGCGACAGGCCCGTGAACTCTTCTACGTTCGTCATCAGTCGCTTGGACTTGACGCCCGCGTGTTCGTCAAAACGTTCAAGGCGATGAGGAGGGGAAAATAATAAGGCTCTGTTAGACCAAAATTGACATATAGCATTTTTCCGATTTGGGACGATAATGCCCGGGGGCAATTTGAATTTGCTCCCGGGCATTAGTCTATTTTGGAGGTTTGAATGCGGTCAAAACTGATAA